>CBEVZO010000543.1:0-3439 GCA_965554365.1 uncultured Anaerolineae bacterium | reverse complement strand
TCACTATCGAACAGAATCAGAAGGGGCCTGTCGCCGCGCAAATCGCGCCTGTTGCAGCGGGCGCAGGCGCTGCCTCAACGCTATCCGCGCCCGCAGGCTCAGATCCCATTGCCAGCGCGCCCGCTGCAAGCGCCTCGCAGTTTACCGATCTGGCGCTGGATGGCACGCTGCTCCGGGCGGTTGACGACGTGGGGTACACCATACCGACGCCGATTCAGTTGCAGGCGATTCCGCATGTCTTAAATGGGCACGATATGCTAGGGTGCGCGCAAACCGGCACAGGGAAGACCGCCGCGTTTGCTTTGCCGATCCTGCACAACCTGTCGCGCAGTGCGCCGCAAAATGGCCGCCGGTCAGCATCGCGCACGAATAGTCGCCGCAAGGGGCCGCAGCGTCCGATTCGTGTGTTGGTGCTATCACCGACGCGCGAACTCGCGATCCAGATTAGCGACAGCTTCACGCAATACGGACAGCACACGCCGTTGAAGAACACCGTGATTTTTGGTGGCGTGGGGCAGAATCCGCAGGTGCAGGCGCTGCAACGCGGCGTGGATGTGCTGGTTGCGACGCCGGGGCGCTTGCTCGATCTGATCGGGCAAGGGTACGTCAAGCTGGCGCAGGTCGAGGTGTTGATCCTCGATGAAGCAGATCGGATGCTCGACATGGGCTTCATCCGGGATGTGAAGCGCATCATCAAGCATGTGCCGAAGCAGCGGCAAACGCTGTTATTCTCGGCGACCATGCCGCAGGAAATCGTGAAGTTGGCGGACAGCATCCTGATTGACCCGGTGACGGTGTCTGTTGCGCCCGAACAGCCGACCATTGAAGCGATTGAGCAGACGGTGTACTTCGTCAGCAAGAAGAAGAAACAGGCGCTGCTGGAGCATGTGTTGAACGATGATGCGGTTTCGCGTGTGTTGGTGTTCACGCGTACCAAGCACGGCGCGAATCGTGTGGTGAAAAACTTAGTGCGCAGGGGCATCCAGGCGGAGCCAATTCACGGCAACAAGTCGCAAACCGCACGACAGCGCGCTCTACGCAATTTCCGCGAGGGCAGCACGCGCGTATTGGTGGCGACTGATGTTGTCGCGCGCGGCATCGACGTGGAGCATATCTCGCATGTGATCCAGTTTGATCTGCCCAACGAGCCGGAAACCTACATTCACCGCATTGGCCGGACGGGCCGCGCGGGAATGACGGGGTTGGCGGTGTCGTTTTGCGCTGAGGATGAGCGTCCGTATCTCAAGGATATCGAAAAGCTGATTCGGATGCGCGTGCCGGTAATCAAGGGCCACCCGTATCAGGGATAATCACATCGTATTAAAGAAATACACATGGCGCTGCGCGATTATGGCAGCGTCGTTTTATTTATGTGCGCGTTTGTGCATTCAGGTGTTTTGTACTACCATGCCTACTATGAAACGTTACTTTCTTTGGGGTGTATACAAGGAGTGATGGCGATGGCGACGCCTTATGATGGCAAGGTTGCAGTGTGGCACTGGAAAGGCGACTCGATTGCGGAAGAGACAATCGAGGACGTGGCGCGGACGATCAAAAAATGGGCCCCGCATGTCACGCAGGTGTGGGTCAAGACCAGCGACGGCGAATACTGGCAAGGGCAGTTTGACACGGATCGCGATCTGGCGATTGACAATGCCGCCAGCGTCGCGAAATGGGTGCGCATCCTGGAACAGAACGGTATGGAGTTCCATGCGTGGGCGGTGGTGAAGGGGCAGAATGTCGAGGCAGAAGCGGACCGGCTAATCGAGGTCTGCAATGTGCCCGGCGTGCGCTCGATGGTGCTGGACGTGGAGCCGTATTCGGGCTTCTGGACTGTCGGGCCGGAACCTGTGCGCCCGCTGATGACGCGTGTCCGGCGCGGCGTGGGTGGCCGGTTCCATATTGCGATGGCAGTGGACCCGCGCCCGCAGCATTACCGCAACATTTTCCCTGACGAGTGGCGTCCGTTTGTCAACAGCGTACACCTGCAATTGTACTGGGAGACGTTCCAACGCCCGATGCAGGAAGTGCTGGACGAGGGCTTCTCGACATGGCGCGATTATGGGCTGCCGCTGTACCCGGTGCTGCCGGGCAGCGCACCGCGCGACGAGATCAACGCGGGACGGCAGTACGCGGTCAATACGCACCGCGCCGGGGGCATTAGCTGGTGGCGTTTTGGTGTGATCGGCCCGGTCGAGTTCCCGGCAATCAACCACGCGATTGTGCCAGGACAAGCAGACCCCGGCGGGGACGACGATCCGCCGCCGACCGATCAAGGGCGTTACGGGATCGAAGTGGTGGTGCATTCCGACAAACCGCAGTACCGCGACGGCGTGCATGGGGGCGCTGATCCTGATAGCGTGTTCAAGACGTTCCCCGGCACATGGGGCTGGACGGTGCGGTATAAGGATACCGTGCAGGGCAGCAGCACCGTGTGGGCGCGTTGGGACCCGCAGTTGATCGCGAGTGGGTGGTATGAGGTGGCGGTGTTTGTTCCGGCGCGCCACGCGACAACCACCAACGCGCGCTTCAAGCTGCATGGCGCGATTGGCGCGAGCGCGGAACTGACGATCACCATCGATCAGTCGCGGCATTATAACGCGTGGGTTCCGCTGGGCGTGTACCAGTTTGACGCGAACGATGCGCAGGGGGGCGTGGTCTTCCTCAACGACTTGACCAACGAAGCGGGGCGCGAGATTGCGTTTGACGCGATTCGCTGGCGGCAGATTGTCGGTGTTGTGCCGACCGGGAAGTATCTCGCGGACGGCTACGACGTGCCGGTGGGGACGGCGGCAGAACGGCGCAGTGATGATGTGTGGCCGGGCCATTGGTTCGACGCGACCGGCTTCGACCGCCTCTACAATCTCGGCAGTGGGCAAGCGTATCATACCGGCAACGATCTGAATCTGAACGAGCCGTATTGGGATGCGGACGCGCATTCGCCGATCTATGCGACGGCGTCGGGCACAGTTACATTCGCGGACCGCCTGCCAGGATGGGGCAATGTGATCAACATCCGGCACGATCCGCTGGTCACGACTGGCAAAATCTACTACTCGCGCTACGCGCATGTCGAGGAGATCGGCGTGCAGGTGGGTGAGCGTGTGGTGCGCGGGCAGCAAATCTGTAAAGTCGGCAATGCGTCAGGGCGCTTCGCTTACCATCTGCACTTCGACATCAGCCCCACGTCGATCCTGGCGTCACAGCCGTTCCACTGGCCGGGACTGGATCGTAACTCGCTGCGCGAGAACTACGTCGATCCGCGCAGGTTCATTGAGCAGAACCGTCCGACAGAGCGGTAGACCCCGATTTACCTCACCCCCCAACCCCCTCTCCATGTGCGGAGAGGGGGAGATGCGGCGTGGTGAAATCCCTCTCCGCGTGCAGCTAATCATTACCCACATCTTGAGAGGGATGAAAAAGCATCCAGGTGGCAACA
>CBEVZO010000542.1:0-3442 GCA_965554365.1 uncultured Anaerolineae bacterium | reverse complement strand
AGGGGAGGGGTTAGCTTTGCGCAATGGAAGAATTATTGACTTGGAACAGCCTTAGCGCGGATATCCGGTTGTGCGCAGAACGGCCTCACCCCCCGGCCCCCTCTCCATCCAAGACGGTTCAATCTCGCTGGCGCTCGACAAAACCTATGGAGAGGGGGAGCAAACCGCGCGCCGTAACGCGCTCAGCACGCCTCACCGGGCGCTGGATTTTTAGCCAACAGCTAACAGCTAATCGCTGCTCTTTAATTCTCCGTCGGAGATGTTTAGTTCTCCGTCGGAGATGTTTAGTTCTCCGTCGGAGATGTTTAGTTCTCCGCATCGTCCGGCACAGGCGAATCGGTCGCTGTGCTGATCGTCGGTTCCGGCTCCGGGGGCGGCAGCACGGGCATATCTTCCGCAGCGGTACGCTCGACCTGGTCGAGGTACACCGTGCGTGAGGGGAACGCCACGCCAACGCCGCGCTCGTCCAGAATGTTGATAATCTTCAGATTGATATCCTGCTTCGCGGCCTGGAAATCACCCCAGGCGGGCGTCTCCATGTAACAGATGATCATCAGGTCCAGCGAGCTGGCGTTGAACTCGACAAACTGCACGGTGACGGAATCCATCTGGACCAGCGCGTGTGCTTGCAGCATGTCGCGGATCGCTTGCACCACCGAGAGGATTTGCTCTGGCGAACTGCTGTACTCGATGCCGAGCGTCAGGTTCATGCGGCGCTTGTTCAGGCGTGACCAGTTGGTGATATTGGCGTTCATCACCGTGTTGTTGGGCACGCTGACGATGGATTGATCCAGCACCCGGACGCGCGTGCTGCGGAACCCGACATGCTCGACTGTGCCGCTGACATCGCCGAACACCACGAATTCGCCCACGCGGAACGGCTCATCGGCAAGGATCACGAAATAGCCGAACAGGTTCGCCAGCGTATCCTGCGCCGCCAGTGCGACCGCCAACCCGCCAATCCCCAGCCCTGCAATCAGCCCCGCGATGTCGTAGCCCCACGCTTCGAGGATCACCGCGAACCCCAGGATCACGATGATGGCTTTGGCGATCTGCCCGATCACGCGGGTGAGCTTTTGTGCCAGGCTGTCAGCGATCAGGTCGTCATCAATGGTGCGGCGGCTGAGCAGCCAGAGGATTTCGATCACCGGGTCGATCAGGCGGAAGATCGCCCAGAAAATGCCATATGCCACCAGTGCATTGAGAATCGCGATCAGGAGCGTGTCGATCTCGCGCGGCAGTTCGAGTAGCAGCAGCGCGATCCCCGTGCCCCATACAGCGATCAAAAAACGCAGCGGGGGCAGCAGCGCAGTGGCGATACGCTCGTCCCAGTGCGTTTTGGTCCAGGTGGTCAAGCGGCGGACGAGACGCGGCACAATCCCGCCGATCAAGCGCCGCACAAGCCACGTCAGGAGCAGGATCAGCAGCGCCACGATCACGCGCGTGGCGACCTCTGCGCCAGCCTGACCAAAAATGTCTTCCAGATAATCGTTGAGCATGGTCCCCTACCTTGTTGGATGAGTGCCTGTGTTGGCTGCCTACCATACCACGATCCGCGCGCAGCGGCTAACCGCGATCTGTGCTATGGTGAGCATGTCTTTAAAATCCAGGTCAGTTTGGGAGGGTCATATGAAACGCCATATCATGTTGTTGCTGCTGATGGTGTTGGTGCTGGGCATCCTCGTGCCGCCCATGTGGGCACAGGACGGCGGCGACGAGGGTTGTACGCCGGAGGATATCGAGACAGGCATGGCGTTGGCGACGTCGCTGCACGAACGCATTGGTAAGGCGCTGGACGAGGATGATCTGGAAACCGCGCAGATCGACTCCGCTGCGCTGACGGAGCATCTCGCCAACTTTTACGACGCCTGCGGCGATATCAACGCGGCGCCAAACGTCACAATCGCGGACCGATGCCTGATGTATCCGACGTATTGCGTGCCGCATTTCGCGGCGTCAATGCTGCTCATCGGGAGTCAGGGGGTGGAGGGCGTAGTGCGCGGCGTTAACACGCACGGCTACCCGTCCATTGGCGATCCGGCGGCCCCGATTCATTTCCGCGTGGTGAGCGCGCCCGCGTGTGCGCACTGTTGGGAATACTTCTTATACGACATTAGCGCCTTTATCGATACGGAGGTGCTGCAAGGCCGCGCGACGATGAGCTACGCGCTGCTGACAACGACCGGCGGCGGGCGTTCCGAAGGGGGCGCGGCGGGCGCGATCTGTGCGGGGCGACAGAGGCGGTTCTGGGAATTCCTGGACGCGATGTGGAGCGTCGTTGACGACCGGGGAGAAGCGGAAGGCCTGAGTCATGAGGCCATTGTGCAGCGGGCGCGCGAATTGGGCCTGGATATGCCGAGCTTCAACCAGTGCATACAGTCGGCTGAGGCGCAGGCGGTGCTGGACGGATACCAGACATTCGCCAACGATCACGGCGTCAGCGGCACACCGACGCTGCTGGTCAGCTATGGCGATTCCGGGGAGTGGACGCCGGTGGAGAGCGGCGAGCACGGCTACGACAACATGGTCGCGCTGACGGCAATGGCGAACGATTGAGCGATCAAGGAACACGATACATGCGCCACCGGGACGCCTCTCGCCTGAGAGTCATCCCGGTGGGCGTTTTGTGCCAGTATAGCTGCGGGAGACTGCGCCAACGCACGCGGCGTCCAGCAGCAGCACATCCCGGCACGGTTACTCGCCGTCTGCGGGTGCGGCAGCCGGTGCAGCTTGTGCGGCGGCGTTTATACGCGGTTGCTTGATGCGCGTGAGATACCACCAGTAGCCCAGATAGGTCAAGGCACACAGAACCGCGACACTTCCCAGAATGGGGGCGGTGTTACGGAAAGCTTCGACATAGTTACCGGTGTTGGTAAACATGAAGCCGTAGGAGTATACAGCGGACGCCACAATACAGAACGTGCCGAATAACCAGTAGCGCATCAGGTGCAGCAGCGCCAGATTTTTCTCGTCCAGGTCGGCGTCAAGCACCTCTAGTTCCGCGAGCGTGTCGTCCACCTGTTCCCCACTGAGAATCTTATCACCAGCAAGCGATTTACCGAAGAAAGGCGCTAGCAAGACCAGATTCAACGCAGTCTCTAGCAGCAAGAAAATACTATATGTAACCAGCACCCACCCGAAAACGCTGCCCGATTGCCATCCGATCGCGATGCCGATAATCAGGATAAGCACCCCGATTACCGCGCGCGTGATGCGACCGTTCCGGCTGGCAAGAAAGTTGAAGACTCCCTCCATTGATGTACGCTCCTTCACTCTGAGCCGTTAGCCGACGAGATGTGGTTGATTGTGATGGATGCATAACTAACGGCTGCTTGCTGAGAATAATGTGTTCCCATAATACACCACTTTCTCATGTTGCGCGCAAGCGGTCGCCGCACAGGGCGTCACAGCGCGGGATGCATAAGAACGCAGCCCCCAACGC
>CBEVZO010000541.1:0-3443 GCA_965554365.1 uncultured Anaerolineae bacterium | reverse complement strand
AACGCCGTCGCCTCGCCCTCTCCCGTGAGCGTGACACGGAACCGGATCAGCAGATCGCGCCCGTGATCGAGCAGCGATTGCCCCGGCCCGACGTATAATTCACGGATCGGAACCCAACGGCGATGCCCCTCGTGGACGATCTCCGCCTCGGCGTCGAGCGCCACCAGTGAGGTTGTGCCGTCGCCTGCCGGGAGTGCGTGTGCGACGTTGCCGCCCAACGTCCCGACATTGCGCACCTGCGGCCCACCGACCACACCGCAGCTTTCGACGAGACACGTTGCTCGTTCCGCGATGAGCGGCGTACCGACGATCTGTGTGTGTGTAACACCCGCACCGATGATCAGCGTATCGCCGTCCGCGTGGATGCCCTGCAACTCGTCGATGCACGTCACGTCGATCAGCGCGTCGGGGCGTGTAGTGTTACCCTGCTTGAGATCGAGCATCAGGTCTGTGCCGCCCGCGATGATGCGCGCCGCGCCTGCGTATTGCTGCAACAGGTCGAGCGCCTCCTGCACGATGGTCGGGGTGTGATAATGCTTCCAGAGCGGCATATGCGACTCCTGAATGAATAGATTCGTAGTGTGCGGCTGCGAGCGCTTTTCGGTGAGCGAGGATGCTCAACGCCGTCGCACGCCATCAAGCGGTGACGACTCCACAACCGGGGGTTGGTCGATACTGGCTATGGTAGCACGGATGCGGCGCGCGGGGCAAACGCGGGTGAGGTCGAGGCGTCATCGCAGGCAGTTTAACTTATAAATACGGCAACGGGTTTACAAGTTAGCCCCTCCCCTAAATCCCCTCCCCATGGCGCTGCGCTGATGGAGAGGGGACTTGACGCCCGGCTTGCTCCCCCTCTCCGCGCGTGGAGAGGGGGCCGGGGGGTGAGGTCAACGCGGCAGGCAAACAATACCCGCACACATTACCGGATTTATAAATTAAAGAGCATCAGGTGACGAGGGCGAGGTCGCGCGGGCAGGGTCCACAATAACACAACATCTGCTACAATACATACAGATCGATTTAGACAGGAGCTTGTGCGCATGGCCGCCACATTGACCATTCCCGCCCCTGCGACACTCCCGGCGGGCCAGATCGTTGCTACCGGCGTCTCCGCTGAGGAGTATCTGGCGCGGTATGCCGAAGAATTCCACGAATGGGTGAGAGGAGCCGTGATCAAGATGTCGCCTGTATCTGCGCTACACGACCTGCTGACCCATTACCTGCGTTTTCTGCTGGACACCTACCTGGAATTGAATCCTATCGGCAAAGCGATCAGCGCCCCGTTCGTCATGCGGCTGGAAACAACTGGCTCGTTCCGCGAACCGGACGTGCAGGTCATTCTCAACGGGAATCCCGGCAAGCTGACTGATACCGCCATGATCGGCCCTGCTGACATCTGCATTGAGGTTGTGTCACCAGAGAGCGCCAAACGTGACCTGGGCGACAAGTTCGTGGAATACGAAACCGCAGGCGTGCGCGAATACTGGATCGTCGATCCGCTGCGCCGCGATGCGCGCTTCTATAGGCGCGGGACGGACAAACTCTACGCCCCGGCACACCCCGACGACTCCGGCGCATACCAGACGCCGCTGTTACCCGGCTTGCGGCTGCACGTCCCGACGCTGTGGGGCAAGACGCTGCCCACGCGTGTGGAAACGGTCCAGGCGGTGCAGGCGATGCTCAGCGGAGAATAGTGCGCCAACCGTCGTGCGCAACACCAACGCGACACCCGCGCTTGTGTGCTTCTGGCTAACCGCTAACGGCTGCTTTTCACCCATCCTGCCCAAACGACCCGATGCTGCGCAGCAACTCACGCGCCAGAGCGTCAGGATCGAGCGCTCGTTCCTGTGGTTCGTCAGGTGGGGGCGTTGCGCGTTTGGTTCTGCTCGGACGGCGTGGACGGCTCATGTCGATGCCGCTGGATTCGACCTCGCCGCGCGTGCGTGGCGGATCGTTGGAGGGCGTGACAGCGCGGAGAGCCGCAGCAGGTCGGGACGCAGCGCGAGCTTCTTCCTGGGCCAACCGCGTCAGCAGCGCCTCACGGAGGTGCGTCAATTCCTGCAAGATCGCGTCAAACTGCGCAGACGTGTCCGCGTTGGGCGCATCAGCGGCGTCAGCGTCGGCCTCTGGATCGGCGGAACTCGCCGCCTCGAACAACGAAAGCTGCGCCGGGGCTTCCTGGGGCGATTGGAGTTGACCCAGATCACCAGACGGCTCGATCTCGGCGAGATGGTACAACGCGAGCTTGATCAGATCGCTCATTTTGTAGCGATCCGCAAAGCTCGTCAGCCACGCGATCAACGTGGCGTCCTGCTCCGGGTCAAGCTGGAATGATTTTCGTATGGGCGGCACTGCCGTCGCTCCAACACTGTAACTTATGCCACTTCGGGCGCGGCAGAGACCGATCAGAGATCGGTTGCGCCCCTACGCATTAACACAATACTCAACAGAATCACATTTACGCTTCCGCTTGCAGCCGCCGCGCCTTGAGCAGCCGAATATGTCCGGCGGCGTTCATCAACTCATACGGCAGATCGGCAGTGTGCGCGAACTCCTCCCGCACCTTGACCACCGCCGGATAGCGATCCTTCAAATGCCGCGCGACCATGTAGGACACCCCGCCCGCCAGAATCACGCGATCCACGTCGCCGAGGCCGTTCCACTGCTTCTCGAACACGTCGGTGATGATCAGGTCCGCCAGCCGCAGCCCCAGGTCGTCTTTCCACTCGGCGAGATCGATGCGCTCTTTCGTTTCGCGCAGCACCGCGTAGCCGTTGCGGATGTGCATCTCGACCTCGTTCTCGTCCCAATGCTCGCCGAAATCCTCCATCGCCCAGCGCTGCACCAACTGGTACACGCCGCTGATCGAGTTGGTGAGCGAGGTAGCGGTGTTTTCCAGCAGCGTCACGCCGTCAAAGATCACCGCGTCCACCGTGCGCCAACCGCCATCCACGACGCCCGTGCGCCCGCTGGCGAACTGCGGATTCACGATACGGCCCCCGTCATTCAGGAAATAACACGCCGCCGCGCCGCTGCCCTCTGGATACACATGCGTGACCGTCGTATCCAGCGCATACGTCCGCCCTGCATACTCCACCGTGTATTTCCCGGCGAGATCATACAACCGGCTCGCCAGCGGATAGTAGATCGGCGGGGTGTTGAGCAACCACTCGATCTTGGCTTTGATCGTCTCGGCCTGACTCTCGCTCATCTCCACCAACGCACGGACCGTCGCCGCGAGGATCAGCACGAGCTGGTACTCCGAGCCGATGCGCGCCACGCTGGTGATGCGTGTCTGCAAACCGGGCAGCAGCCGCGCCGTATCGCCCACCGCCCACGATTTGCGGATACGTGCCCCGCTGTCGTTGCGCATGGGTTCAACATGGATCACGAAGCCCTGCGAGCCAGAGCCATCCAGCCGCACATCTTCGACCTATTGGATC
>CBEVZO010000540.1:0-3453 GCA_965554365.1 uncultured Anaerolineae bacterium | reverse complement strand
CAGTTAGGGCGTCCTGACGCGGTGTGGCAGATCGCTGACGAGATTCACGAACAGGCACATCTCACGCCGGTACGCACACGGTTGGGCGTCCGGCGCGGCGTAGCAGGTGTGTCTAGCGTGTAATGGTTCAGCCACTCCAATCACGCAGATACAGGAAGTCGTGTCCGATGTCGCGGCGGCTCAGCTTGGCGACGTTGGGCATGGTGCGCTTATAGTGATTCATGCGCACCTGCCGCACAATCTTCTCAACCAACGCGCGATCAAACCCTTCAGCGACGACCTCATCGACCGTGTACCGTTCATCCACCAGCAGGTAAAGCAACTGGTCTGCCAGATCGTAGGAGAAGCCCAGTTCATCTTCGTCGGTTTGTCCTTCCCACAGATCGGCGGACGGGGCTTTGTCGATTACGGCTTGCGGCACGCCCAGTGCCACACATAGTTGGTTCACCTGCGCTTTGTAGAGATCGGCGATGGGCTGGACAGCGGCGGCGTTGTCTCCAAAGATGGTGCTGTAGCCGAGTAGGGTTTCGGTTTTGTTGCTGGTCCCGATCACCAACCCGTTAAACGCGACTGACTGATCGTACAGCACAATCATGCGCATCCGTGCCATGATGTTGCCCCGGCGCAGTTGCGACGCCTCAGGAAAACGCTCTAGCATGGGATCAATCATCGGGGTGATATCTACCGTATCAGCTTGCACGCCGAGATCGTCGATTACAGCCTGCGCGTCGTCCAGGCTGTTTTGTGAGGAGCTTTTGTACGGCATCCGAATCACCAGCACGTTTTCCGGGCCAATCGCCTCGGCGGTGAGATACGCTGACAGCGCGGAGTCGATGCCCCCGCTGAGTCCGATCACGGCGCGCGTAAAGCCTACTTTGTGGATCGCATCGCGCAAAAACGCGACCAGAATCGTGCGTGCCAGGGCGGTATTGATTGTCAGGCGTGGCAGAATGTGCGTCGGGTGCATGGTTGGTTGATCCTTGTGTGCAAATGCTTGGTATGCGCTCTATCAGGCCGTCTTGTTGGCGTACGGCATCCAACGCTTGTTTGAGCCGTGAATTACCTCTACTCTCTTGCTCAACCTACGGGCGCACGCCTAAGGTCACATCCAGATCGAGCGTATCATTACCGCGCACGATGGTCAGTACCACACGGTCGCCCGGCGAGGTGTTTTCGACCAGGTAGGCGACCAGCGCATCAATATCGCGCACGGTGACACCATTGATCGCCACGATGATGTCCGCATCGGTGGGAATTTCCATACCGCGCACCACTGTTACAGCTTCCGGGGTTCCAGCGCTCAGACCCGCGCGTTCGGCGGGTGATTCGAGGACCACGCCGCTGATCAGAATGCCGTGTCGCACGCTAAAGCCGAGTTCATCCGCCAACGCTGCCACGCTGTAGCCGCCTTCTGGTGTCGGGCTGGAGATGCCCAACCACGAATATTCGGCGTAGCCTTGCGCGATCAACTGCGGGATTACGCGTTTCATGGTGTTAACCGGAACCGCGAATGCAATGCCCTGAAACACGCCGCTGTCGGTGCGAATGGCGGTGTTGATTCCGATCACGCGCCCGTAGGAGTCCAGTAGCGGCCCGCCAGAGTTGCCGGGATTCACCGAAGCGTCTACCTGGATAATCGACGGATTACTGTAGGGTTGGTATGTCGGATCGAGCAGTTCTGCCGAGGGCAGCGAACGCCCCAACGCACTGACGATCCCGACGGTCATGCTGCCTTCCAGCCCGAAGGGGTTGCCAATGGCGATCACGCGTTGCCCGACGCGAAGCATGTTACTGTTGCCCAGTTCTACCGGGAGCAGCGGCGCATTAGTCGGATCGACCTTGATCACGGCGAGATCGCTGTAGTCATCGTGCCCGATCACTTCAGCATATGCCACATAACCATCGGCGAACGTGACCAGGATTTCTTCGGCGTTGCGTACCACATGGGCGTTGGTCGCGATGTGACCCTCCATATCCAGCACAAACCCCGATCCGCTGCTGTCGATGATGTCCAGGTCATCATGATACAGCGACGACGCGATCTCGATGTTGACCACCGACGGGTTGACGCGCTCGTAGATGTTGGTCAACAGCAGAAATTCTGCGTCTGCCTCAGCGACAAGCTCCGGTGGGATGGCGGTCGGCGTGATGGATTGGGCAGGTTGTGATACTTGCCATGCACTGTCACGATAATTCGCGTTGCGCAAGTCCTCAGCCGAGGGAGCAGCCGGTTGGTTGCTGCGCGCCAACGAGCGATTTACTGTTTGATCCGGCAGGAAATAGTGGCCGACGGTGGTGAAGATCAGCACGGCAATCAATACGAGCGTCACCACGCCTGTCAGCACACCGATGAGCAGTTGTTTCAGGCGGTGTGGCGCGTCGTCAAACGTATCGTCGGTTTCATCGTACTCGTTATAGTTGTCGTAGTTCCACGTCATGCTTATTTGTCCTTGATGTGGTTGGCGGTGTGGCTGGCGTTGTGTATGCCGGTTAGCGGGGTGGATTAGCGCGCAGGATACGCAACCTTTCAAACAGCGCGCGTTCTTCGTCGGATAGCTTATCCGGAACTTGAATCAGAACGTGCGCGTAGAGGTCCCCATAAACGCTTGCTTGCCGGAGCAAGGGCATTCCTTTCTCGCGCAGCCGGATGATCTGGCCGGATTGTGTGCCGGGTTGGATGTGCAGTGTCACATCGCCGTCCAGCGTGGCGATAGTTACCTTGCCGCCCAGCACCGCCGTATACAGCGACACTTTCAAATCCAGGTGCAGGTGATTACCTTCACGGCGGAAGATGGGATGCGGTTCCAGTTTTATGATCACATCGAGATCGCCCGCTTGGCCCCCGGCATACCCGCGTTGGCCTTTCCCACGCAGCCGGACGCGTGTGCCATTACGCGCACCAGGCGGAATTTTCACGTTCAGCCGTTGTTGCCCGGATAGGATCTCGCGTGTGGTGCCGAAATACGCATCGTGCAGCGAGATCACCGCTTCAACTTCCATATCCCGCCCGCGTATGGTGTGCCGTGAACTCCGGCGGCGACCCTGGCGGCGTTCCGTGTCCCCGCCGAAGATCGCGCGAAAGAAGTCTGAGAGAGGATCCTCTGGTTCAAATTCGGTTTCGGTGAATCCGTAACGAATACCCGCCGATTGATCAGATTCCCATTGTTCCCAATCGTAGCCGTCGGGCGACCCGCCCCTCATTTGCCACTGCTGATAATTGGCGACTAAATCATCGTACTTGCGGCGTTTTTCGGGGTCGGAGAGTACATCATGCGCTTCGTTGATGCGTTTTAATTTCTCCTCATCCGCTTGGTCGTCAGGATTCACGTCGGGGTGGTATTGGCGTGCCAGTCTGCGGTAGGCTTGTTTGATTTCTTTGGGCGAGGCGTTGCGATCCACACCTAGCTCAGCATAGTAGTCTGGATATTCCATCGTCGTCGCTTTCCTCACCAT
>CBEVZO010000539.1:0-3455 GCA_965554365.1 uncultured Anaerolineae bacterium | reverse complement strand
CAGCATCACAGAATCGTCGCCGATGCCGCCCAACAGATTCGCGCCCCCCGAAGGAGCATGAGCCACGAGCAGCCGTTCTAGCATCCGCCACAACACCGCGCTATCGCTAAGCGCGAGGAGGGCGGTCAGTTTTTCCTGCAATTGGGGTAACGCTTTGGTCAGATGTGCGAGGGGCATAGATCAGTCTCCAAAATCTAATCAGGGGTGTATGGATTGCCCAATTCAAACGTGAGCAGCGCGGCGGAATGCACCAGATCATCTAAATGCACAGTTTCCAGCGGGCCGTGTTTGCCGCGCATCGGAATGCCGATCAGCACCGAGGGAATCCCCAGCCAAGAGGCCGTGCGCGCGTCGCTCATCAGTCCGCGCATCGCGTCTTCCTGATACGGCATGCCCTGGTCTTGGGCGTGCTGCCGTAGATGCCCACGATACAGTGGATCGGCGTGCCAGCCGTTGAGACCGCTGGTGTAGAGAAACGCGGTCAGCACTGGGCCGCCGCCCAATTGCACCGCGCCCTGGCTCTGCGTTTCCGGCGTGTCGTAGCTCAGCGTGCCGTCCACAAAAATCGCGCGGTCCGGCGCGACCAGTCGCAGCGCGTGCAGCGTCCCGGCACACGTTGTTTCTTCCTGCACCGTGCCAATCAAGTATATCGTATGCTGCGCCGTGACGTGCTGCGCCTGTCCCAACCAGGCACCGAGCGCCAACAACACCGCACAGCCCACGCGATTGTCGAGATGCGGGCTGTTGTACAAGCGCTCCCCTTGCCGCACAATCTGCGGCGCGAACGTGATCGGCGCAGTGGGGCAGATGTGCGCCGCCGCAGCGGGATCGACCTGCACATAGAGATCGGCGGCATGGGTGGCGGTGTCACCGGGTTGCGCGAGATGCTGCGACCGCACGCCGATCACGCCGGGCGTGCCGGGAAGCTGCGGGACATGGTCCGTCTCGGCATACTGCCACACCTGCACCGCCGTACCGGGCAGCGCCTTGAGGTTCACACCGCCCACCGGCACAACGCGCAGAATACCCGCCGCCGCATCGATCTGCTTGACCATCAAACCCACAGTGTCCATGTGCGCCAACACCGCGACCCTGTGCGGCGCGTCCGCCGGGCCAAAGCGCGCGATCAGATTGCCCAACGCGTCACACGTCGTGTCGTCTGCGCCAGACGCAGCGAGTGCGCGGGACATAGTGCGCATCACAGCGCGTTCGTGCCCCGCCAGCCCGCCCAATGGAATGAGGCCATCCAGCAACGCGGCAAATCCGTCAGCATCCGGCAACAGAGGAGTCATCGTGTTGATCTCGCTAGCTCACCAACTGCTCATACAGCGCATAGACGGCGGCGGTATCGAGCCTCGTCACCACATGCACGTTCGGCGCCTGACCAGAGAATCCGAAATGGTCGATCACGGTCTGCCCGCGCGTATGGCTGCCGTTGAGTTCCACGCTCACCGCCTGGAAGTTGCTCGCCTGCACAATGCTCGGTTCGAGCAGCAGCGCCATCGCCAGCGGATCCGGCAACAGGTAACCCGGCACGTTGCGGATTTGGCGCAAGAATTCAACCGTCGCCAGTGTTGTCTCACGGAAAAATTGCGCGACGGGGGTCGTCTTGAACGCCAACGCGTCGTACTGCTCCCAGGAGAAAGGATGGTGCAGCGTCGTTTCCCAGGACAGCATGGTCGCTTCGGGGAACGCCGCGAGCGCCACCGCCGCCGCTTCGGGATCAATGTAGATATTGAATTCCGCGCTGAGATTGGGCGTGTTGCCGATGGCGTTGATCGTGCCGCCCATGAAGACAAATTGCTTGATTTTCTGCGGGAATTCCGGGTCCAGACGACAGGCCAGCGCGATATTGGTCAGCGGGCCGAGCGCAATCAGCGTCAACTCGCCGGGATGCGCGTGTGCCATCTCGACCAGCGCCACCGCCGCCGGTTCCGCCTCGATGTCGCGGGTCGTGGGCGGACGGTTGCTGTAATTGCCCAGACCGTCATTCCCGTGTATTTGCGTCTCTGGCCTCCAGTTACCCGGCACGAGTGGCTGCACTGCACCACGATAAACAGGAATATCGCCCGCGCCCATAATGTCCAACACAGTAAAGACGTTTTTGGTCACCCAATCGACATGCACATTACCCGTCAACATGGTGATCGCTTCAACCGTCACACCGGCATGATCAAGCGCCAGCATAATCGCCTGCGCGTCGTCTACGCCAGCATCCGTATCAATCAGTAATCGCACCGTAATCTGACCTTTCGTAACATAAAACCCGTTCTATAGATGACCCAGTGCGGGAGTGTACCATTTTTCGCGCGGCGGGTGCAACGTAAAGCAGCACGCGCGCATCCAACTCTCAGACCGGCCAGAGCAAAGGAGTCTCACGCATGACACTGGCATCACTCGGACGCTTTATCCGGCGACGCTGGCTGCTGATCCTCACCGCAAGTGTCGTGCTCGCATTTATCACGATCCACATCGTGTGGTATATCCAGCCAACCAGCGGCATCGCTTCCACCGAGGACCTGCACGCGCGGCTCACGGACGGTCAGCCCACCGTCGTAGAGTTCTACACCAACCTTTGAACGATCTGCACCGTTGCCAAGCCCATCGTGAATGGGATTGAGAAAGACATACGAGGTCGTGCAGATGTGGTGTATCTCGACTTGTTGAGCGACGTAGGCCGTGAGGCGGCGCGCGCCTACGATGTGCAGTCCGTACCGACGCTGTTGGTGTTTGACGGAGCAGGGAACGTCGTGCTGCGCCAGTCGGGGCTGCCGGACGCTGATGCAGTAAAAGACGCGATCACCGCGCTCGACACTGCGCCGTAACGCTCAAAACCGCACCATACTCCCCCAAAAATGATACAATATCATCATACGAATTACGGGAGATTACGCTATGGCAACCTTGATTGTTCCAGCCCCCACCACGCTCCCCTCAGACAAGATCGTCGCGACCGGAGTATCCGCTGACGAGTATATGGCACACTATGCCGAAACATTTCATGAATGGGTAGAAGGAGCCGTGATCAAAATGTCACCTGCATCATTGCGGCACACGTTGCTAACGCAATATCTCATACAATGGCTAAACGCCTATTTCGCACTCCGTCCGGTGGGGCAGGTATTTAACGCGCCATTTGTTATGCGGTTGGACGAGGTTAAACGCGCCCGCGAACCAGACTTGCAGATCGTCCTCAAGGATAACCCCGGCGAGTTGACCGATACCGCCATGATCGGCCCGGCGGACATCTGTATCGAGGTGGTGTCTCCCGAAAGCGTGGCACGTGATTACGGGGTCAAGTTCAACGAATACGAAAAGGCTGGCGTGCGCGAATACTGGATCATCGATCCGCTGCGGCAGCGCTGCGACTTCAACCGGCGCGGTGACTCCGGCATGTATACGCAGATGAAGCCGGACGATACAGGTGAGTATCACACGCCACTGCTACCCCACCT
>CBEVZO010000538.1:0-3456 GCA_965554365.1 uncultured Anaerolineae bacterium | reverse complement strand
GCCAGCGGGATAATACCCTGCTCTGCCAGGAACATCAGCAGTGAGAATTGTTCACCAGTATGATTCTCGCGGGCACGCGCCCAACCATCCCACAATGATAGCAAGTCCTCACGGAAGTTAATCGCAGCGGCAATCAGCGGCCCCATGATGAACCCCACACTGCCCCCTACGGCAAGCATTCCGTGCCCCAGATCATTGTGCAGGCCGACTGCGCTCAACGGACTACCCACAACTGTGCCCAAAAAGCCCAATGGCAAACCAAGCAACAACGCACCCCCATAACCCGCCAGCGCCAGCAGCGCAATACCACCTGACGCAACTAACGGCGCGAACCAAAACGGCTTCTCATTATCATCATGTCGCGCGATCTCGACTAACAACAGCGCCACCAACAGGCCCGCCCAGGCAACAATGGGATTCAGCCATCGCAGCGCATCAAACAAGTGCCAGACTGTGCCGGGCCACAGATAGCCGGGACCAAAGATCAACGTGCTGAGTTGGAACCACAGCAACAACGTACTGCCGAAAATTAGCAGCATATTGAGTACGACAAATACGCCATCCTCAAGTGTGCCGCCCGCATCGTTGTCAAAGCGGCTATGTAACACACCAAAACCGCTACCGAGCGCCAACCATCCAAGCACCCACAACACATTGAGATGGCTGACTCCGCGCGCCGTGTTAAGGATGGGATCAGCGTCACTATGCGCCGTGCCCGCCACATAATCCACACAATAATTGAGCAACAATAGCACCAACGCTAACAACCACACGGTTCCCGCGCTCAGCACCATCTGCCCGATGTGATGCTTTTTGGCATCCGGCTCCACGCGCCGCCAGAGATTTCGCGCGCGGCCCAACAACGCGACATATGCTGACGGTTGCAGCACCTCAAACGAACGCTCAACACGATTGAGATGCGCTCCCTGTACCACTACACTGTAATGCCCTGGTTTCAGACGTTCGTCTTCGGGAAGCTGCAACTTGAACGACGCATAGTGATCGTGCCCTGTGGCGGTAGTATAGCGCTGTGGCTCAGCGTCAGGCAGCGCGCGATCTTTGGCGTGCCATGTCACCTCAAGCTGCATCCCCGGCGGTGGTGTTCCTAAATCAACCGCACAGCGCACCGTGTCGCCTGGATAAAACGGCCACGCGGTTCCGATGGGGCCATTAGCGCGATCCACCTCATGACACAACACGGCATCCCGCACGGTGTAATGTGCGATCACCTCGATTTCCGTGCTGAGCGTATTCCCGCGCTCAACGGACACTTCGAGACGGTATATTCCCGGACGCCAATTGATATGCTGCCAGCCCAGATTCAGGGTGTACGCACCTTCCTTTCGAGTGCGCGTCACAGAGGTTGCCACCTCCGCACCACTTTCCGCGTGACAGATACGCCCCTTGAGTGCCACATCAACCGGGGCTTCCTTCAACTGCACCTGACAATCCACATACTGCGACGAGATCAGGAAAAGGCGCGAAGGCCCGAACTCCTCATCATCCAACGCGGGCATAAGCCCCGGTTCCACTGCAACAAGCCGCACCTGATCCAGAACTTTGAACCGCGCTAGATGTTTGCCCTCGTCGTCAATGCGGATTTCGAGATCATATATCGCCGTGTCCCACCCTTCTGCGGGACGAGGCAACGCAAACACCATTTGCCGTGCATGATCCGGCAGCGGTTCCGGTGCATCACGCCGCCGGGGTCCAGCAGACCTATCCCGTCGTGCAGCATCAAACGGTGATTCTCCGGGGCCTGTGCGACGGCGACCAAAACGCGGCGCGTCGTCTGCATTCTCTCGCGTCCGGCGTCGCCAGGAAGGGGGCGGCTCACGGCGGCGCGCATCAGGGCCAGGGCGCACAGGTCGCCCGGCACGATCCCGATCACGCGGCGGAGGTGGCGGCGGGCGACGTGGCACACGGCCTTGTGGCACATCCCCAGGACGCTGCCGAGAACCGGGGCCAAATCTGCCCACCTCGCGATCACGAGAACGATCCACGCGCCCACGACCAAACGAGCGATCCCGCCCTCCGAGCGGCGATCCTGTGCCGCGCTCCGCACGCAGATCAACATTCTCGTTGGGCGCGGAAGGCATCGGTCTCCGTCGCTCTGGACCACGCGGCGCACGTTCCCCTGGACGAAGACGATCCGGTACACGCTCACGCCCCCCTGTCCTCTGACGCGATGCATCGTCATCACGCCGGCCAAATGGCGAACGTCTTTCTCTGCCAAACGGCCCCTCCCGTGAAGGCCCGCGCCGAGAACCTCCAAACCGTCCTTCCCCCGGTGGACGGCGGGTAGAGAGCGCAATCGCTGTTGCTTGCACCAGCGCGATCTGCTGGTCGGCGGCGTCTATTTCTGCGTCAACGGGGCGCGTTTCAGCCTGGAGTTCGTCACCGTTGTGCAGCCATTTCACCCCCACGCTGATACCCGGCTTGACGTGTTCCAGCGTGACAATGGCGTACACTGTCTCGGTATCGTCCATGAACAACGACCGCTGACGCACACTATCAACCGCACGGGGGTCTTCCTGGCACAATACGATCTGCCCCACACGCGGTAAGGGGTGGCGCTGCTCAATGGACGCGATAGCATCCACCGCCGCGTTGCCTACACTGCGCCCCATAAACACGCGCTCATTGTCTTCATGCCGTTTCAACTGTGAGATAGCGCTGCGATCACCCACCGCGCCCAACGCCTCGATTACGGCAACCTGCACATCAACGTCAGGATCATTCAGATGTTCAAGCAGCCAAGTCGTATCGGTTTCGCTGCCTGCCACACGGATCACCTGCGCCGCTGCCCGCCGGGTCAGTGGGTTGCCGCTGTGATCGCCCTCATCTTCCACAATCGCGTCCCACACCTGTGTTTTGGTGTCTTCAAACTCCGCCTCATCGATATTGTCCGCGCGCTGGTGCAGAATACGCAACGCCTGCCACCGCACAAACGACTGCCCCGACCGTAACATTTGCACCAACACCGCTGCATTCGGACCGGGATCTAGCAGCGCCAACGCCGCACTGGCCGCCGCCCGAACAACGCGCTCCTCAACTGCCAGCGCACGCACCAATGGCGTAACGAAGCCTGCATCCTTCGCCAGCACCACAATCTGAAACTGTTCGCTCGGTGATGCCGCCAATAGGCGCTGATCGAGGATTTTCTCTGACGTGCCCAACACACGCGGGCGCTTGAGAATCTCGTCCAGCAGTTGATCCGGGCCGACCATCTGCGGGGCCGACTCGCCAAAACCATCGTCCTCGTCAAATTCAAAATCATCAGCGGTATCGTCACCGCTTAGCTCGTCGAGCCAATCGGCACAGCGGGGGACACATCCTCTGCCGCTACGGCGGCAGTATCATCACGGTCAGCATTCGATTCGTCTGTTTCGTCTGCATCATCTGCGGTATCAGTTGCAGCGCCTACCGCGACGCGCACAACTTCCGTGTCAGCCG
>CBEVZO010000537.1:0-3465 GCA_965554365.1 uncultured Anaerolineae bacterium | reverse complement strand
ACGGCGATCAATCCATCATCGCGCCCACCGACGAGCAGTATTTCCGTACCGCTGTCGGTGGTGTGCATCGGGCCAAACGCCAGCGATGAAAGCCACATCTCGTCTAATGGTTGTTCCAGCATCAGCGTCCCAGCCGTGACATGCCACACCCGCAGCACAGGTTCATCGCCCGAATAATCAATGATCGCCAACCATTTCCCGTCCGCACTGAACGCCACTGTTCGCGGATTCAGAGTGTAGCGATCCGCAGGGCCGGACGGCGTGTAGAGTTGAGCGTCGTCTTGCTCCAGCATGTCGTCGTCCGGGCTGTGAAGTGGCGTGATTGTCAGCAGCACGTCGGATGTACCCGCGTCCACGTCCCACTGGCGCACGGTGAGATCCGGCTCAGCACCTAGCGTGACTTCACCGCGATTGTCGGGCAATGTGATCGGGTTCAGGCTGGCGGAGATCAGCGTGCCGCCAGGTGTGTAGACGAGATGCGTCACGCCGCCGGTGTGCCCATGCAGCGTGGTGATTGCATCGCCGGATTTCATGTCCCACAGCGCGATTGAGCCATCCATGCCGCCGGTCGCAAGCTGTGTGTCGTTTGGTGTGAATGCCAGACTCGCGACTTGCTGTGAGGCGAGGATCACGCTGTCGATGCGGGCCTCGTTGACGTCCCACAGGTTCACCGTGCCGCCCCCGGTAGTGGAGGCCATAATTATTCCGCCGGGCGACAGTGCGGTATAGGGCAGGCCGCGCCGCGCTTCAAAACGTGCGATGATCTCGCCGGTTGTGACATTCCACATGCGCGCGCGTTCCGCATGATCTCCTTCTTTGCTGAGCAGTAAATTGCTGGACAGCGTTTCCAACCCCATGATCGTATACACGCTATGCCCGACCAGCGGTGCACTGTCTGTACCTGATTCCAGTGCCCAGGCGCGTAGTGTGCCGTCTGCTCCTCCGCTGTACACGATTTGCCCGTCTGGGCTGACGGCGACGCTTTCCACGCGGCCCATGAAGTGCGAGAATTCGGCTACAGGGGTATCCGGTTCCGCCACGTTCCACACCACGATCAGCCCGCCGCGCGTCAGTCCGGCGAGATGCGTCCCATCCGGGCTGTAGGTGATAGTCGACAACGCCGATCCCCATTCGGTCAGCAGGAGGTTGCTGGTTAGCGGCGGTTCCTCTGTGCCGGAGTCAAGATTCCAGCGCCAGACTTGATCCAGCGTGTTAGACGAGTAACGGTCGATATCTTCGTCCTGTGTGCGCACGCCGATCACGGCGCTCATGATCGCGCTATCGGGACTGAATGCGCGCACATTGATGGCGCTGATCGGATCAAGCTGCTCGTTGAGAAGCTGCGCGCCGGTCGCGGTGTCCCAGGCGAGGATTTGCCAATCGGTGAAGCCAAAGGTGGTGCGCACATTGACCACACCCACCAACCGGGTGGTATCCTGGCTCAGTGTCACTGTTTCGACCGCGCCTTCATGATCATCAATGGCGCTAATCTGCGCCCCGGTGGTTATGTCCCAGACGCGCACGGTCACATCGCTGCTCTCGGCGGGAATCAGGCGTGGCTCCAGGTCCGCCTCACCCGACCATACCCACCTGGGGATGTTATTGTCGCTGCCCACCACGATCAGGTGGCCGTGCGGATCAAACGCCATGCCTAACAGTCGATCATCGGGCAGTTCATGATCGGTGAAGGCCCCGGAGGGTATATCCCAGAGGCGAAGCAGGCTGTCGTCGGGTATGGCGCTGGGATAGTAGTAGGTGGGCGCGTCAATCTCAACCTGCGGGCTGAGGATCGCGGCGGCCTGCGTGCTGTCGGCGCTGAAGACCACGCGCCACGCGTAAGCGTCTTCCGTATCCAGCGGGAACAGCACCGTGCCGGAGGCCACATCCCAGAGCAGGCGCACGTCCTCCGCATTGTGGGCGGAGGCATAACGCCCATCCGCGCTGACTGTTGGACCCCCGGTCCAGGGCACGGCGACCGGCTCCGGCAGGTTCGGGGCGCTCAGATCGGTATAGACCCATGTGCCCCGTGAGCCATCCACGAATAGTTGTGTGCCATCGGCGGACCAGCGGATGAACGAGGCCGTGCCTAGCCCTAACTGTGTTTCGGTGACGGTGATCACGGGGGGGAGCGGCGTGGCGACATCCTGGTCGGTGGCTTCCGGGGTGGCGGCAGTGACGGGAGCGGGGGTGCGTGTGGGCGGCGCGACAAGGCCCGATGTGGACGCGTTACCATCGTCGGACCCGCAGTTCGCCAGCAGCGCAGCGGCGATTATACTTACGAATATGGCGCACAGGTGGCGCACCCGTAGACGTGCATAATAACACATCAGCACTTCTCCTCGCGTGATATGTACGGACGAAAGGCTACTGTGCCCTTCGGCGTGGGTACAGAGCCGTAATGTTATTCTACCGCAGGTTGGGGTAGACGTGTAAGTATTACGGGGGTTGGGAGATCGCCGGGCCATACAATGACCCGGCTATAGTTCGGAAGGACCGTAAACGGCCCTGTTTTGTTGACGTTTGCGGGGTTAGCCCACTGCGACCGTGCCGCCGTCGCGCGCCGCCGCGTAGATTGCGTCGATCACGCGCATGTTCTTGATCGCATCCGCGCCCCCGAACAATGGATCGCGATCATCCAGCACCGCGCGGTTGAAGTCCTCGATCAGCCCGACATACGAGTTGAACGCGCCTACGTCGATGGTTTCCTCAATCGCGCGATCCTCGCCGCGCCGGATCACCTGACCGGGGATGTCGATGGGGTTGTACGCGCCGTTCACTTCTAGCGACCCCTCGGAGCCGTTGATCACGTAGTAGCGGCGCAGCGGCAGCGCAAACGAGCAGTTGATGTGCGCCAGCACACCGTCCGGGAATTTGAGTGTCGCGACGACCAGCGTATCTACGCCTGTGTCGCCCCATTCCGCGTGCGCCGTGACGGAGATCGGCTCGGCCCCGGCGATGTAGCGCGCCAGCGAGATCGGGTAGCAGCCCACATCGTACAGCGCGCCGCCGCCCATGTCTTTTTCCCAGCGCACGTCGCCCGCACGATCCAGCATGAACGAGAAGCCCGCATCGATCAGCCGCAAATCGCCAATCGCGCCCGCGCGCACCAGATCACGGACTTTCTGCCCCTGCGGGTGATGCCGCCATTGGAACGCCTCAGCGAGCTTCAGCCCTGTGCCGTCAAACGCGGCGACGATCTCCTCGGCGTCGGCGGCGTTGAGGCCGATGGGCTTTTCGCACATGACGTGCTTACCAGCTTTGGCGGCCTTGAGCGACCATACCTTGTGCAGATGGTTGGGCAGCGGGATGTAGACGGCGTCCACATCCGGCGCGGCGAGCAGATCGTCGTAGCTGCCGTAGATCGACTTTGCACCGTGTGCGCTGGCGAAACGGCGGGCGTTGTCAATATTCCGGCTGGCGACGGCGACGAGTGCGCCGCTGGCGGTCTGTTGCAGCGCGGGAATC
>CBEVZO010000536.1:0-3481 GCA_965554365.1 uncultured Anaerolineae bacterium | reverse complement strand
CGTCGAGTTGTCCCTGTGCTGTTGTGTGTGTATCATCATGCGATACACACAGGCACAAGGAGCGCATTCTGATGAGTTCTTCCGGCAGCAGCAGTGCCCAACACAAAGCCCAAGCCGCACAGCAAGGACCGATCACCATCGCCATCGTCACCGTGAGCGACACACGCACGCCGGATACTGACGTGAATGTTGCTTATCTACGCGAACAGATCGCGGCTGCGGGACACACGGTCGGCGCATATCGCCTGATCAAGGACGAAGCCGATCAGGTCGCGGCGGTACTGGATGAACTGGTCAACTCAGGCGCACGCATCATCCTGTTCAACGGCGGAACCGGCATCGCCCCCCGCGACCGGACGTATGACGCACTCAGCCGCAAGCTAGAAAAGACGCTGCCGGGGTTCGGCGAACTGTTCCGCATGTTGAGCTACGAACAAGTCGGCTCAGCCGCGATGCTCTCACGCGCGACAGCGGGCGTCTATCGCAACACAGTGATTGTCTCCACCCCTGGTTCACCTGCTGCGGTCCAACTGGCGTGGGACAAACTCATCGCACCGGAACTCGCACATTTGGCGTGGGAAGTCGTGCGCTAGTTTCCCGTGAATTCGCCCTGATTTCGCCATTGACGCACGAGAGCAGATTGGTATAATACTGGCTACATGGCGACGTAGCTCAGTGGTAGAGCAGGGGACTCATAAGCCCTTTGTCGTGTGTTCAAATCACACCGTCGCCACACCACCCCCGGCCCCCAAAGTCGGGGGTTTTGTTGCCCCTCTCTTGCGGCCCGCCAGAAATTGCATACACTACACACAAGACAGTGTTGTCAACTACGTGGAGAGTGCCCCATGACCCGGCGACCCGATCCTTTCGACAAATCTAAGCTCGAAGAAGCGCTGCGCGAACTTGGCTGTCCTGAATCGTTCATCTCCACCACGATCAGCAACTACCGGTTGTTCGTGCCGCTGCTGTTCGCCAAACTCGGCGAGGAGCGTATTCTCGAGCTGATCTGCGCAACGCAGGACGAACTGGGCCTGGGTGATCAACATTCTGCATGGCGCTCGTCGATCAAATATCTGATAGAGTGGGCCGAACACGCGCTCGAAGACTATAAAGCACGCCGGGGGCGTACACTCCCGGTTATCAGCCCAGACCAGCAAAAAAAGCAGAGTGAGCAAGAACCTGTTGTGGAACAACCGCGTCTGCTATAGCGTAGTCGCACCAAGGTTGGGTACAATGCTCCTCTGTGTAGGTCGTGTTGACATTTGTGTTCAAGATCACCTACTGCGTAGGGAAAAATGTCAACACTACCTGGTACAGTATATTTGCACACGATAAAGAGGGAAAAATGGCTGCTACATTTATTGTGTTTTTTGGGCCGCCCGGCTGCGGCAAAGGCACACAGGCAAAGCGTGCAATTGTTGAATTTGGCCTCGCGCAGATTTCTACCGGCGAGTTGTTCCGCAAGCACCTGGGCGAAAATACCCCGCTGGGTATCGAAGCCAAAAAATACATGGACAAAGGCGAACTCGTGCCCGATGATGTGACGATTGGCATGGTGCGCGAGCGGCTTCAGCAGCCGGACTGCGCCAACGGAGCGATCTTCGACGGCTTCCCACGCACCGGGGCACAGGCCGAGGCGCTGGATAACCTGTTGAACGAGTTGGGCAGCAAACTGGCGATGGTGATCGATTTTGCGCTGCCGATTGAGATCTCGCGCCAGCGGTTGATGGGTCGCCAGGAAGGGCGCGCTGATGATAAGCCAGAAGTGATCGAAAAGCGTCTGGCCGATCACGCAGAGGTTGAAGCGAGCGTCATGCCGCATTACCGCGCGCAGACAGGGCTTATCAAAGCGCTTGAAGCCACGCGCAGCATCGAAGACATCTACGCCGACGTGCGCAAGCTGATCGAACGTGCCACGAGCCAATAACAGCACATCAACAGGCAGGGCTGAAGGAGACACAACCACCTCATGAGCATAAATGCACCACGCCTTGCGCCGGGCGACCGGCTTAAGCACTTCCAGATTCAGGAAATGCTCGGTCGCGGTGAAAACGCTGAAGTCTACCGCGCATATCATCCGCATCTGAAACGCGACGTGGCGATCAAGCTCTTTCACCCCGACATCACCCGCACCGAGAGTCTGACGCCCCTGTTTTTGCATCAGGCACGCGATATCATTGCGCTCAGACACCCGAACATTGTGCGTATTTTGGAAGCCGGCGATGAGGGTGGTTCCTACTATCTCGTGATGGAATTAGTCCAGGGTACAAACCTGCGCGATGAGATATCAATACACCCGCGCGGGTATGAGCGCGAGGACGCTGTGCGGTTGTTTATGCAAATCGCCAGTGCCGTGTCCTACGCACACGATCAGAGCATCGTTCACGGCAACATCAAGCCCGACAACGTGCTGCTAGGGCCGAAAATGCGCCCAATTCTGACCGATTTCAACATCCCGGTCTTCCGTGAGCATCCTTCCGGGCGTGGCGGCGCAGCAGCCCCGATTTATCTCGCACCAGAGCAAGCACGACAGAATCTTGTCACCACGCAAAGCGACATCTACTCATTGGGCATCGTGCTGTACGAGCTTGCAACAGGCGATGTGCCGTTTAAGGGCGGGTCATTCAAAGCCATTGTCGAGCAGCATCTTACCCAGGCCCCCAAACCACCTAGCCAGGTGCGTGTGGGGCTGGACCCGCGTATCGACAAAACGATCATAATCGCGTTGGCAAAAAAACCCACGCAGCGCTTCGCCTCGGTGCGCGAAATGTTACACAGCATAGAAAGTACCAACGACGACAATCCGTTCGAAACTGTCTCTCTCACGCGAGACAACATGGCGGAGATGAAACGCAAACGCCAAGCCGAAATCCGACGCTTCGAGCAAAGCCGCACGGGGTCTTCGCAGGACGGAGAAGACACGCCTGTCAACGACCCAACACGCCAGATGATCATTAGCGTGGCTGTCGTGGCAGCCCTTGTGCTGATCATCGCTTTCGTGCTGGCGCTGGCGCTGCTCTAGACTTTATATCCACACACCACACTGCCCCAGTCTGAGGTTCAGTTCCGGGGCAGTGCATGATCAAGTCGCTTAATGGCCTGCGAATAGCCTTATTTGTTGAAACGCGGAAAATCTGGCCCTGCCTCAAACACCAACACCTGCCCCGGTCCCAGTTCAGCCTCAATGCTGATCGTACCATGCCCCTGCTGCGTCACATCCGTGCCCCACACCGGCTCAAATGCACAGTTGCACATCGGCAGATAGGCGCGCCCATTTTCGCGCGTTCCCATGCTAGTATTGGCGATAGCAATCACCGTGCATTCCTCATCCACACGCGCCAACACAATAAAATGCGCATTGTCGCTATAACCGAATACGAATGTGTCCGGGTCGGGGTTGCTGAGCAGCCGGGCGTACTTCTTGCGGATCTGCATCGCATACCGGATCGACCCCACGAGGTTACCCGCCCGCGTCCAATCG
>CBEVZO010000535.1:0-3487 GCA_965554365.1 uncultured Anaerolineae bacterium | reverse complement strand
GCACTATGCACGCACACTGGCCGAGTTGGAACGCGAGTTTGGCCCCGACCATCCTCAACTCGTTACTCCCCTTAGCAATGTAGGGTTGTTGCATTATGCTCTGGATGACCTGCCCGTTTCGCGCCAGCATTACGAGCGTGCGTTGGCGATCCGCGAGCGCGTGCTTGGTGGTGATCATCCAGACGTAGCGCAGTCGCTCCACTGGCTGGGAAATGTATTAAAAGCGACAGGCGATTTGCCTGCTGCGCGCCGTCACTTCGAGCGCGCGCTTGCCATTGACGAGGGTGTCTCTGGGACTGACCAGCAGCAGGTCGCGGCTGTTCTTAATAGTCTGGGTGTGGTATTGCTGGAGCTGAACGATCTGACGGCTGCCCGTCAATACTTTGAGCGCGCGTTGGCGATCCGCGAGCGCGTTTTTGACGGCGATCATCCTGATGTGGCACTGTCACTTCACAATCTAGGGAGTTTGTTGAAAACGATGGGGGATCTGCCCGCCGCGCGGCAGCATTTAGAACGTGCCCTGGCGATTAAGGAACGAGTTTTTGGCCCCGACCATCTGGAAACTGCCGCTAGCCTAAACAATCTAGGGAGTTTGTTGAAAGCGATGGGCGATCTGACGGGAGCTTGCCAGTACGTTGAACGCGCCCTGGATATTTATGAGGTCAAACTGCCCCGGAATCACCCACGCACCCAGAATGTGCAGCGCGGGCTGGCTATGCTGGCGGCGCGCGATCTGGCGCTGGTGGAGGCCGTTAAGAGTGTGCTGCACGCGTCAGATTGGGAAGCTGAACAAGCGCTTGTGACGGCTCACGCCGGTTTGCTGCTCACTCGGGGTGCGGAGGCGTTACTCACTCACTATATTGATGCGACCCCGACTGACACCCCAGATGCTTTCATTGAGGAGTTGAAGCTGCGTCGTATGGCGTTGCGCTTGTGCCGCGAACACGGCGTCGACGAAGGCTTCCGGCTGTTTCTGCGGGACTATTTGCCCTGATGGATTGAAGACTTCGCTTATCGCACCGTAATCCGGTCATTGATCGTCAGACCGTCGCCCACAATCTCACCGTCCACTGTCACGGGTAGGCGCTCGCCGCTGAGCGGATCGTAGATGCCAATGCGTAGCTGCGCCGGGCCGGTGGGCACATCATCGGGCATCCGCAGCGTCCAGTAATCCAGCAGCGCCTCGCCCGGTCGCCAGAAGCGCGTTGGATACGCGCCTTGCAGCGGCACGCCGTCCCACCCCACGATGCGTTCACCGGTCGCGTCCAGCAGATGCACGTAGATGCTGTAATCCTGTGGGGGCGGCGCGAACTCGGTGGGCCGCCAGTAGAGCGACAGGATCACGCGCTCGCCGCGAACCCAGTCCAGTGTCACCACGTCATAGCCGACAAACTCCGCGAAGTCGCCAAACAGCACTACCTTGTCCTGCCGCGCGCCGGGTTGCATGGGTGTCTCGCGTGCCTCCGGGTGGACCGTGAACGCCGTGTAGCGGAAATTGCCGTCATCGATGGGCAGCGATCCGTCAGCGGCGAGGGGGATCGGTTCCAGGGTGGTCGGCCAGGGCACACCATCCCAACCGCGTGCATCCACTGTGTGATACGCAGCGGCGACCTCGGTTTCCGCTTGCAACGAGTTCGGCCACTTGCCCGCCACCTGGATCAGAAAGCGCCCCGGACTGCTGTTGATGAACACGTCCACGCCGTGCAGGTCTTCGAGCGTCGCCGGTAGATCGTCGTCCACGCGGCTGTTACGAATCTCCCACTCCGGGAAGAAGAACGGCAGACGGTCCTCGCCGGGGATCGCGACGACAGGTGCGCCATGCTCCGCCGCATAATCTTCGAGCATATGCACCACGACCATCAGCGCCGGATTGCCGCGATCATACTTGGCGGTATCATCAGATAAACCGCCGTCGCGCCACGCATCCACTGTGTGTTCGATCCCGGCGGTAGTCGCCAGCGCGATCAGCCCGGTCAGCGCCGTAAGGCCCGCGATTTGCCCGATCCGCCGTGCGTTGAGCCAGTCCCACAGCCAGCCGTCGATCAGCGCCGCGACCAGCGTCGTCGCGAGGGGCACAAGCGCGAAGCTGAGGCGATAGTGGTACGAGAAGCTGCGGAACCACACGAACGCATACGGCAGCATGAGCGCACCAATCAGCAGCGTTGTCTCACGCGTGGATTGCTCAAGCCGACGCCATGCGCCGCGCGCACTCCATATCAGCAGCAGTACCCCCGCGATCACGGGCAGCCATTCGAGCGCGGTCAAACGCCCGCCCGCCGTGATGTCGCCGCGCATCCACTGCCATACGTCGAACGAGGTGTTGATGCGATCCAGCGCGGAAGGGAGCGCTCCGAGCAGGGGCAGGGCGAGGGCGAGGGGGGCGAGGTTGCGGTTTACCCCTCCCCTAAATCCCCCCCCCGCAGGCGGAGAGGGGACTTTAATGCGATCTTCCTCCCCCTCTCCGTTTACGGGGAGGGGGCTGGGGGGAGGGGTAAAGGCTAATCCGCCTACCACCAACCCCGCAATCAACAGCGGCCAGCCGAGTTCCTGCCCGGAACGCTGCGCGAAATCGTGCCAATAGCTCGCGGGGAACGTCACCGGCGCGTGACCCAACAGCAGATTGCGCATGTACCACATACCGCCGAGCGGCGCGCTCGCGAGTCCGGCAATTGCTGCCACGCGGAATTTCGGCCCCCACACCGCGCGATCAAAGCGTGATCGCACCACCGCCATCCCGACCGCCAGCATCACGCCGACCGCCAATGCACCGCCGGTCGGTTTGGTCCACAGCGCGCCCGCGAGCAGCAGTCCACTGAGCGCCGCTAACCGGGGCGAATCCGTGTTCCAGGCCGCAATGAAAAATGCCGCCGATCCGGTGACGTACAGCGTCAGCGTAATTTCGAGATCACCCGCGCCCGCCCAGGCCGCGACGTGCGGGTAGAAGGTCCACACGGCAGCGGTGAGCAATCCCGCGCGCCGGGAGCGCCACGCGATCAGGCCGAGCGCGTACGCCATCAGGATTGCGGCGGTGTTGAACCAGGGCACCACCACGCGCGCCGCGTGATCGTTGAACGGGTCGTCGTGCAGTGTGTCCCACGTTTGCTGCATGAATGTGTAACTCAGTGGGACCAACTGCGGGTAGTAGTCCATGTCGTCGGGAATTTCTTCGTGCAGCACGAAGATGCGCGCATTGTAGCCGTAGACCCATTGCGTGTCATACGCGATGAACGGCCAGTACGCGGTGACGACGACGTTGAGCGCGATCAACAGGATGATCCCGGCAAGGATGAGGATCGCAGCGGGGGATTTCTTCCCCTTCTCCGAAACCAGCCCCTCCCCTAAATCCCCTCCCCGCAGGCGGAGAGGGGACTTAAGCGCCCGCCGTAATTCCCCCTCTCCACTTGTGGGGAGGGGGGCAGGGGGAGGGGCTGAGGTTTTTTGCCTAACCGCCAGCCCCACGCCGAGCGCCGCCAGTACCACGCTCCCC
>CBEVZO010000534.1:0-3491 GCA_965554365.1 uncultured Anaerolineae bacterium | reverse complement strand
ATTTGTTGACGCGGAGGAAGTGACCGGCGGGCGGCTCGGTGGTATTCGGCCTGCACAGGTCGCGCTGATGGCGGTGATGGACGCTATACCGGAAACAAACGGGGACACTGTGCTGCCCGATCTGCAAATAGATGTGCCTGTCACGGCTACCGGCGCACGCGTGCAGTTGCAACACAGCGTCGCGCGGAACAACGACATCGGCATCGCGTTCCGTATCGAGTTCACACTATCCGGCTGGCGCGATCTTCCCGCCACGTTAGTCGCCCGCGTTTACCATGACACCATGGCGTCCGATCCCCTGCTCAATATCAGCGGCCCGGCCCTCTACCATGATCCCAGCGGAGCCGTACGCATAGCGGAAGACCTGCTGCCCTGCTGTATGCAGACACAGTATACCGGTGAGGCGGCGCTCGAACTGTTTTTCCCCTACACGGCATTCGGCTTTGTGGAACCGGGCACGTATCCGCTGAAAGTGCAATTCGTGGTGGAGGCAAACAACGGCGCATGGGACCACACGCTAAGCTGGGAATTCATCACGGTCACGGTAGGATAATTGCGTCGAGGGTGTTCATCTGCGTCCCATGCCGTTTTCTGATCTCAAGCATAGCGGGTGCATTCGGATTTTGGGGCAGGTGTTAGGATATGTTCCCAGTTGCCTTTTGTCCCCCAGTTCCTTTCCCTTCAGTGACCCCCTCCCAACCTCCGTTGACGGGGGAGGAGTGGCAGTACGCGCATTAACTCCCTCCCCGCCAGCGGGGAGGGCTGGGGTGGGGTCGCCTGCATACCCTATGTGCCCCTAAATCCGCATAGCCCCCCACCCTGTCACGGACACGCGAAATCTGCTAGGATCGAGACACTAACAGCACGCGCAATCAACCCGCTGGAGAGCAACCGTCTATGTCTGAATCACCCTCCCAACCCCACCTGCAAACATGGTGGGATAAGCTCGTAGTGTCGCTGGAACTCGCCGATTTCAATGACCCGGCCACTCGCGCAAAACTTGACTCCGCCGCCGCCAAGGCCAACAATCAGGGCGTCCACCTCGCCGCAAGCTGGCAGTATGCACGCGCCCTGTCGATGCTAACCGCCGCCGTCGAAATCTGGACGCAGTTGGGACACATCAACGGGGCGGTGATGGCGCGCAACGCACGCGGCGCAGTGTATCGTAAAATCGGCGACTACGCCTCGGCGCTGGACGATCACAACGCGGCCCTCACGCTCGCCGGAACCACCGAGTTCGTACCGGCGATCATCGCGGCGCGCACCGGGTGTGCAGCGGCCTATGTCGAACTCGATGTGTTGGATCAGGCGGAGAGCCTGCTCGACGGCGTGCTGACCTTGAGCGCGAACACGGACGATCAGGCAGGGACGGCGCGCGCGCAACGTTGGCTCGGACGGCTGCACGAGGCGCGCAAAGATTGGAACGCGGCGCTGGGTGCGCATGGCACAGCGGTCGAAGGCTGGCGGGCGCTGGTTGCCCCGGCGGAGGAAATCGAAGCAACGACCAGTGTCGCGCGAGTGATGTTGGCGCAGGGTGGCGCAGTGACCGCCTTCACGCTGATCGAGGGCGTGCTGCAACACCTGGGCGAACACGGTCCCGCGCGGCTCGATGATCCGCTGCGTGTGTACTGGACGATCACGCGCACGCTGAAGATGCTGAACTACACCGAAACGGCGCACGAGATGCTCGGCGCGGCGTATACGCTGTTGATCCGCCAGATGGAGGGCTTATCCCCGGCGCAGCGGACGCAGTGCCGTGCGGTGGCGCTGCACACGGAAATCGCGGAGGCGTGGAGCGCGGCGCAAGCGGACGCGGACGATGTTGCGAACGACGCCGAGAATGACGATCCCGACGCTGAGGGGTAGGCTACGAACATCCTGTATCAGACGCAGATAGGCGCAGATTCTTTGTTTTGATCCGTGTTAATCTGTGTTCATCCGTGTCCCATTAGCTTTTCGTGGATCACGTTGCGCTGCGACCTCAGTCATCCAGCCAGCCGGACATATCGCGCGCCTCGTAGTCATCATACTCCGACGGCGGATCATCCGACGGGGGATAGTAATCGTCCGGGTCGGGGGCGGTCACCGGTTCCGGGGGCAGCGTGGGGAAGCGTTTGCTCAGGAAGAAGCGGATCAATGCGTAGGCGATGCCGCGCTGCTGCATACTGTAGCCTTCGCCAGTCGCGAAGGGGTCTTCGTCCAACAATTTGCCGCGAAGGTAGCGCGCGAAGGTGCGCAGCGTCGCCGCAATAGGAGCCGCCAGCACCACGCCTAACACACCCGCGAGACTCGCGCCGATCAGGATACTCACCAGCACGACGAACGGATGCAGGTCCAGGCTGCGACCCATGATGCGCGGCACGAGGAACATCGCCTCTAGCTGCTGGATCACGATGTAACTCAGCGACACCACCACCGCGAAACCCAGTCCCGCATCCAGCCCTGGCATGGTCGCGCTGTCCGTCGTAAGCGCGAACAACAGCGCCGGAATCTGCGAGAGCGCCGGGCCGAGGTTGGGGATGAATTCCAGAAAGCCCGCCACCAGCGCCAGCAGTAATGGCTGCGGTAGCCCCAGGATCAGCGCGTTGATGTATACCGCCACCGCGATCACCAATCCCAGCAAGATTTGCCCGCGCAGATACGCGTTCCACACCTGCGCCAACTCGTGAAACAACCGCCGCACGTCGCCCTGATAACTCTCCGGGGCGCTGCCGACGAGGTACTGCGCGAACACCGGCCCGTCGCGCATCAAGTAAAATAGCATCGTCAGCACGAAAAACAGGTCGATCAGGAACGACGCCAGTCCCCCAACCAACCCCAACGCGGGATCGGCCAACGAAAGCACGGCGTCTTGCAGCGTGGAGGTGATGCTTGAGTCCTCGCCGGACCCGCCATCGCCGCTGAACGCGCGTTCCAGTTCTTCCCAGGGCACGATCTCCTGATCGCCAATCGTGATCGGGCGGTCGAGCATGGTTTTGAGGTCTTGCTCAGTGTTCGCGATGAGGTCCGGCAGATCGTCGGCAAACTGGCGGAGCTGTGACACCGTTGCCGGGACGACGAGGCCCAACACCAGCGCGAACAGGCCGATCACCACCAGCCACGTCAGCAGTACGGCCAACGTGCGCCGCCACTCGTAGCTGTTGATAAAGCGCAGCCGCCCCTCGAAGAACGTCACGACCGGCGAGAGCAGATACGCCAATAGCACCGACACAATGATCGCAGTCCAGGCCCCCGCGTTGACCTGCCGCGCGATCAGAAACGCGAGTGTCAGTGCGACCAGCGCCACGAGCCGCTTGGTGGTCGCGGTCCAGGGCGGGCTGGTGATGGTGGGTGCTGGATGTGCCATGCGCGGATTGCCCTTTCTGCACGAGTCATTGTAGCGCGACGACGGTTTTCGCGCGAGTGGGGATAAACCTACGGGGGCATTCGGATTTGGGGGCAGGGTGTATGCTGCTGCTTTCAGCCTCTTTCCCGCACTACAGCAACCCCCT
>CBEVZO010000533.1:0-3495 GCA_965554365.1 uncultured Anaerolineae bacterium | reverse complement strand
AGCGCCAGTCGGGAATCGTTGCGCACCTATCCTCAACTGTGGGATGGAATGCGTCAAGCTGCACAGGGCACATCAGGCATACTATGCTCGGTTGGGGTATTTATCGTATTGCAGAATCCCACCATCACGGGGCTGGGCATAAGCATTCAACTGGCAGGGCCAGTAATGATTCTGTGCAACGTATTGTATCATCGCCGAAACCGACGCTGGAAAAATGAGTTGATCCCATGACCTCCGACCCCATGCTGCCGCGCAAATAGACGCTGCCGCGCACACCAGATCGCCGTGTACAATCGCAGGAGTTGCGTGTACCGCGCCGCTGGCTGACATGGCGCATTCTAGCAGAGGCGCGGAATCAAAAAACGGAGTGCCGTCGCGCCCCGCTGTGATGCGTTAACTGTACGCTGACCGCGATTCGCGCCGCTACTCCACGCGCTCGAAAACGTGCGCGACCGCCGTGCTGCCGGTCGCGCCGAGGGAGATCGCCGGGCCATACAATGACCCGGCTACATTTCGGAAGGACCGTAAACGGCCCTGCCTGCCGAGGATTACTGATTGCGACGAACCCTAAATATTCGGGTGGGTGAAGGTGAATCACACTGTTACCATAATGCACAACTCAAGGGAAGGAAAACGCAATGAGTACAGATGATAGTTTGCAACCGCCTCAAAGTGATAGCAAAGACCTCACGCGAAGTTTCATAAAAACGTTTATTTCCGTGCTTTCATTTGGGACCGCTGCCGAATTGTTTGATTTTCTTGTTCAAGAGCCTATCGAGAAACGGCTCATTGAATGGCGAGAAAACCTATTTACACGCCTCAAAACAATAGAACAGACTATGGAAGAATTCTCACCCGAAACACTTGTCACAAATGAAGCATTCAAGACTACCTTTGCCTACGCCGCCCGCGAAGCAGCTTTCACGCATCAGCAGGAAACACTCGACGCGCTACGCAATGCGGTGTTAAACTCGGCCCTTCCCAACGCGCCTGATGCTGATCGCCAAAAGATGTTCGTGCAGTTAGCCGGCGAATTGACTCCGTTGCATTTGAAGTTGTTGCTACTGTTTGAGAAACTAGGAGGCGTAACCAAAGCGCCGAAATTGAGCAATCCTAATTGGAGACGATTCGTTGAGTTAAAGCATCTGGCTGATGCGATAGAGGCCGAGTACCCGGAAATGCAGGGCCATTTCCACACATACGTTCAGGCGCTTCATGACTTACACCAACAGGGTCTGCTAGTCGATGAACACCCCGAACGTAACACGCCATCACGACTCAGTTCTGATGGATCAGAATTATCCCAATTCGCCCGTGAATTTCTAAAATTCATCAAATCACCGTTGGATGGAAAAGTACAAGGATAGTTATTGTGTAACTACCCTTGTGTTGATGCCAATTGCTAATCCCTCACTGCTGACTGCTACCTCACTCCACACGTTCGAAAATGTGGACGACCGCCGTGCTACCCGTCGCGCCAAGATTGAGCGCCAACGCCACACGCGCGTTGTCGATCTGGTTATCGCCCGCCTCGCGACGCAGTTGCAGCGCGATCTCGACCGCCTGATAGACGCCGGTCGCGCCCAGCGGATTGCCGCGCGCCTTCAGCCCGCCAAACGTGCTGATTGGCAAGCGTCCGTCACGCATGATCACGCCGTCACGCGCGAGTTCCCAGCCTTTACCGCGCTCAGCGAAACCCAGAGCTTCGAGTTGCAGCGTCGTCAGGACAGTGTAGCTGTCGTGCAGTTCCGCGAAGTGCATATCCGCAGGCGTGAGGGCGGCTTGCTCCAACGCCCGGCCCGCCGCCAGATTCGCCGCGCGTTGAAACAGCATATCCTGCCGGTTGTGCAGCGCGAGCGCGTCCGTCGCTGCCGCACTGCCACGCACACGCACCGGACGCGGCACTTTGTCGAGCGCACGTTCCGTCGTGGTGAGGATCACCGCCGCCGCACCGTCGCCGTCGGGCGCACTGTCGAACAGGTTCACCGGAGCCGCGACCGCCGGAGCCTTGCCGAACGCGCCGGGACGCATCCGGTTGCGGTACATCGCGAAGGGGTTGACCGATCCGTTGGCGTGTGCGTTGATGCTGAACGGTTCAAACGCCATGACATCGACGCCGTATTCGTGCATGTAACGCTGCATTAGCAGGCCCGCAATCGCCGCCGGAGTCGCGCCGATGCCCGCTTCGTAATCCGCGTCGAGGACGGTGGCGAGCGCCGAATCACGCTCTGCGCCCTGGCGATCCGTCGCTTTCTCCGCGCCCACGACGAGGACGGTTTCCGCTGCGCCGCTGGCGACCAGCAGATAGCCCTGCCGCAACGCCAACCCGCCGGAAGCGTCCGCCGCTTCGACGCGCACGGCTTCCACACCGGCCAGCCCTGCCGCATCTGCGATCAACGCGCCGAGATGATTCTGGCTGCTGAGGTTGCCGCCAAGCGCGTTCGCGACAATCACCGCGTCAATGTCTGCGTGACCGAGGCCCGCGTCATCCAACGCCGCGCCAATCGCACCCAGCGCGATCTGGCGCAGGCCCATGTCCCAATGTTCTGCTACGGGCGTGCGCCCGATTCCGATAATCGATACGTCTCGCATCGTGTGTTCCTTTGTAGTGGTTAGTTTGCAGTTCCTCGTAGGGGCGTATTGATTGCCACGTCCCATAAATTGTGCGGTAATGCACTTTTCGTTCTGGGCGCGGCAGAGCAGCGCCCAGGGCGGGCGGGGAAGAAAACCACGCGACCTACTCCCTCTTTCTCCGCCTGCGGGGAAAGAGGGTTGGGGGGATAGGGGTAAATGATTATTCCGCCAGCTTACCGCGATAGCGCGTGTAGAGCGCGTAATCGACTTCGGTGCGGCGGGTGACATAATCGGCCACTTTGGGCGCACGATCGCGGCGCGCGGTGATGTGATCACCGACCACGATATCGAACGCGTCCGACCCGGCCCCGCTGCCATAACTCACCATCAGAATGCGCTGGCCCGGTTCCGCAACATCCAGCGTCGCTGCCAACCCGATCAACGATGACCCGGCGTAGACGTTGCCGATCAAGCCGCTGAGCTGCCCCGGCTCCAACTGGTCCGGCGTGAAGCCCAACATCTTGCCCACGCGCAGCGGGAATTTGACGTTCGGTTGGTGGAAGATCGCGTAGGTGTAATCATCTGGCGTGGTCCCCAGTTGTTCCATGATGCGCTGTCCAGCAGCGGTAATGTGCGCAAAATAGGCGGGTTCGCCGGTGAAACGGTCACCGTGCGAGGGGTAGGTTTCGTGGGCACGTCGCCAGAAGTCGGGCGTATCTGTAACATAAGAATAGCTACCCTGGATCACCGCGAGGCTCTCTTCCGCCGCGCCCAGAATGAACGCTGCGCCACCCGCCGCCGCCGTGTATTCCAGCGGATCGCCGGGACGCCCCTGCGCCGTGTCCATGCCAATCGCCAGCACGTAGCGCCCCATGCCAGAACCGGCAAAGCCGATCCCCGCCTGCATCGCTTCCGTACCGG
>CBEVZO010000532.1:0-3508 GCA_965554365.1 uncultured Anaerolineae bacterium | reverse complement strand
CGCGTGTGGACCGCGATGGGCTTCGACCCCGCCACGACGCTGCACGATCTGCGCTGGGGCGAACACTACAGCGGCACAGATGGATTGGGCGGCACAGTTGATGACTTCGTGTGGGTCTTCGAGATTTCCGGCGCTGCACCCGCGTCACACTTCATTGACGACTACGCCGGGACGGTGGGCGAACGCCAACCCCCTATGTACTTCCCGCTGGGCGGCAGCACAATGAAGGGTATCAGCAAACCTGGCGAGATCGTGTGGAGCCGCGTCTTTGTGATGGACGGCGCGTTGCATGTTGATCTGGGCCGCGCGACGGTCGTGCATCTGCCATTAGAAGAAACACAGCGTCGTTGGGACGCCACCACACCGCAGTGGCCGGTCATGCACGCGGTGCTGCACGGCGTCAGCCGCGATCAGATGATGGCGCGCCACAAAGCGAATCACCTCAACGTGGCCTACGCCCCCACCGCTGCCGACGCCGACAAGTCACTCGCAGCGAAGGCCGCCATGTTCGCGGCGATGGGTCTACAAGTGCATTTCTGCGGGGATGTGACTCTGTAAGTAGTGTCATTCATGCATCGGGGCGTATGGCGCGATACGCTCCGATAGAATTCACATTATAACTCCGGGTTGAAGCTGAAATAGATCGTGAAGATCACAATCGTGGCGATGGTGTACAACGTCAGCAAATTGTTGATGTAACGGCACTCATCCTCACTCGCATCTGCACGCATGTACAACGGGACGATAAACGGCGGCGGCAGAATCAGCAGCGTGAACAGTGCCACCTCGAACCCTTCCTCCAGGTCCAGCAACCCCCGCACCAACACCCAATTTAGCAGCACCGCCAGCGGAATCAACATCGCCAGCCGGATGCCGATCACGGAAAATGTATTGCGTGCGCCATCGAGTTCAAACTTTATGCCGTAACCAACAATGATCAGAATCAGCGGAATGGTGAGGTTGCTCAAGAAGTTGAGCGTGGACATCACCGCGCCGGTCAGTACTGTATCGGTGAGAAACTCCTGCGCGCCGAGAATGTTCAGCCCGATCCCGGCCATGATCGCGACCATCACGGGGGAGCGAAACACAGCAAGCAGCAATGGGGTGGGTTGGGTCACGCCGTCGCGCCGCATCAGCAGCAGCGCCAGGAAAAACGACCAGATGAAAATCTCGTGGCCCAGGTCGATCACGGCGATGTAGCCAATTGCCTCCAACCCGTAGGCGCTCCCGAACAGGCTCACGCCCAACATGCCGTACTCAAAGCCCGTCATCATAAACGGGAAATACTCATGCTCCACGCCCAACGGCTGCTTGAGCCACCGTCCCAGGCCAAACAGACCAATACACAGCAGATACAGCGTCACAAACAGCACGAGATATTTCAGTTCGAGTTCGATATTCAAGAACGAGATAAATAATACGGCGGGCAGCGTGATGTTCACGACCACCTTGCGCAGGTCGTCAATCGTGGATGCTTTAAGAAACTCGCGCCGCCGAATCCAATAGCCCAAACTGATCAGCAACAGAATCGGCAGTACGCGATTGAAATGAGGGTGGTTTGATCCATGTGTGTCTGTAATCCCCTGTGAGGTAAACAATGTGGCTCAACCTATGCGTTCAATGCGTTGATTGTTGCGCAACTTCCCCCTGCTAACAACACAAAAACGCGCCCATATGCAGGCGCGTTCTGCGGATACTATCGGAAACACTACAATCGCTCAGGTGTCAAGCATGGGCGGCGTGACCACCTGCATCACCAAAGACATCAACGATTCTTGGCGTTCTTGCTCCGTGCCGGGATTAATCAGGATATGGCCCCGCTCAGCATCTTCAAAATTGTAGAGTGTCCCTGCGACAGCCTTAAACCGCTTCGCCAGTTCGGACTGCACGGCCTTAAGCTGTTCAGTGTACGTGAAGATCACAAACCGCGCTTCTTCGGGCGTGCCCACAAAATCATTCGGCGTACCCAGTTCAGTGATCACACCCGTGAGTACCTGCGCAGTTTGGCCCAACGCCTCATCCGCAGCGATGAACCCGTAGACTTCGCGAAATGCGCTAAAGCCATTGAGCGCAATATCCAGATGATACCAGCCGCTTTTGCCATTCAACGCCCGCAGTTCGGACTCGATCAACGGGCCGGAAGGTAACCCGGTGCGCGTTTCGTGCAGATGATCGCGCGTCGCACGGCGAATCGACCCCTGTACGCGGAGCCGCAGTTCTTCAATATCAAACGGCTTGGTGACATAATCATCTGCGCCGAGTTCCAACCCCGCGACCTTATCGGCACGGGCGTCGCGTTGGGTCAGGAATGTGATCGGGATATATTTGGTGAGCGTTGATGTGCGCAATGCTTTACAGACATCAAACCCATCCATATCCGGCAGCATCACATCCAGCAGAATCAGGTCCGGCAGTTTGCTACGCCCCAACGCAATGCCGACCGTGCCCTCCTCCGCATGAAACACCTCATATCCCTGACGCTCGAAGAACGTCGTCAGCATCTCCGACACATCAACGTCATCTTCGATAATCAGCAGACGCTTTTTTGACATAACTGGCGACCTCCACATCCACGCCCCAGACAACTACTGTTGTAAGTGTACCAAAAAAAAGACCGTTACCGAAATTGTTTCGCATATTAAGCGCAGGGCAAGCGTCACCTGCGCGTGTATTGGGCGTGTCCTGTACGTCTATTCACATTGACGCCCCTTCCCTTATACTATACTGCACAACAAAACGGAAATCGGAGCAATCAACCATGCAACCTCAGCCCCCGGTGGGAACCCCACCCCAACCACCTGCGCCACGACGCTCACCACTGCAATCGGCGTATGTGCTGGTCGGCGGACTATTGACCGTTGGCAGCGTGTTTGTGCTGATCCTGGTGGCGCTCGCCGCGCTGCTGCTCTACGGTGGCGAGTCAGCGTCGCGGGCCGCGCCGCAGCCCGACATCGCGCCGGGTGTCACCGTGGCGGGCCTCCCCGTCGGGAGTGCGAGCATCGCCAACGCGCAACAACTCATCACCATCCAGAATTTCGGCGCGCAGCCGGTAATCCTGACCGATGGCGCGCGTCAGTGGACGCTGACCATGACCGAACTCGGCATCAGCGTGGACGCCGCAATCACGGCGCAGCTTGCCAGCGACGCCGCGACCAACGCCGCCGTACAGCCCTGGTACACCGTCGATTTGAGCCAGACGCAGACCGCCCTGATCGCGCTCAGCGCACAGGCAAACATCGTCGCCGTTCCCGGTAATCCAGGGCAGGTAGGGCGCGCGATGCAGATTCCCGAACTGCTCAACCGGCTCTACAACAACCTGACCGGCGAGATCGCGGACGGCGTGCTGGAACTGGCAATGGTCGAGGTGCAGCCGCCTGAACCCGAACCCGTTGTAACCTATACTGGCGTGACCACGACACACATTGTCGAAGCGGGGCAGGAGTTGGCGCTGATCGCGCGGCTCTACGGCGTGGACCTGTATGATATCGTGGCGCTGAATGACCTCACC
>CBEVZO010000531.1:0-3510 GCA_965554365.1 uncultured Anaerolineae bacterium | reverse complement strand
GGCGCGGGCAGTACGTTCAAGGTCCTGCTGCCGATTACGTAACCGTTCGTTTCACACTGCGTCCCGGAGAATAACATCACTATAGCAAAATCCAATCCAAAGATTGAGCAATTGACCGAAATGCGCATGAAAAGTGCCGCTGGCGGTGGTCCGGCGCGCGTGGAGAAGCAGCACAAGTCCGGCAAGTTGACGGCCCGCGAACGGCTCGAACTGCTGCTCGATCCCGGCAGCTTCACCGAGATGGACGCGTTTATCGTGCATCGCGAGCGCAATTTCGGCATGGGCGACGAGGGCAAGGCGTTCCTGGGCGACAGCGTGATCACTGGCTGGGGCACGGTCAACGGGCGGCTGGTGTATGTGTACTCGCAGGATTTCACCGTCATGGGTGGCTCATTGAGCGAGGTCCACGCCAAGAAGATCATCAAGGTCATGGAAATGGCGATGCAAAACGGCGCGCCGATCATCGGCCTCAACGACTCCGGTGGCGCGCGCATCCAGGAGGGCGTGGTCAGTCTGGCGGGCTACGCGGACATTTTCCATCGTAACGTGCAGGCGAGTGGTGTGGTTCCGCAGCTCAGTGTGATCCTGGGGCCGTGTGCGGGCGGCGCGGTTTACAGCCCGGCGCTGACCGACTTCATCTTCATGGTCAAAGACACGTCGTATATGTTCGTGACCGGGCCGGACGTGGTGCGCGCCGTGACGCACGAGGAGGTGACGTTCGAGGAACTCGGCGGGGCGATGACGCACAACCAGCTCAGCGGCGTGAGCCAGATCGCCGCTAACAGCGAGGAAGATGTACTGTTTCTGGTGCGCGAAATTTTGAGCTATATGCCGCAGAACAACATGGAAGACGCGCCCTTTGAATCGAGTAAAGACGATCTGCTGCGCACGGAGGACGAACTCAACGACATCGTGCCCGACGATCCGAGCAAGCCCTACGACATCAAAGCCGTGATCAAACTGATCGTGGACGAGGGTCGCTTCTTCGAGATTCACGAGCATTACGCGCAGAACATCGTGGTCGGCTTTGCGCGTCTGGGCGGGCACAGTATCGGCATCATCGCCAACCAGCCGATGGTATTGGCGGGCGTGTTGACCATCACCGCCAGCGAGAAGGCCGCGCGCTTCATTCGCTTCTGCGACGCCTTCAATATCCCGATCATCACGTTCGAGGACGTGCCCGGTTTCATGCCTGGAACCGAGCAAGAACACGGCGGGATTATCCGTTCCGGCGCGAAGCTGCTGTTCGCGTACAGTGAGGCCACCGTGCCCAAGATCACCATTGTGACGCGCAAGGCTTACGGCGGCGCGTATTGCGTGATGAACTCCAAGCACCTGAACAGCGATCTTAACTTGGCGTGGCCCACCGCCGAACTCGCCGTCATGGGGCCGGACGGCGCGGTGAATATTATCTTCCGCCGCGAACTGGCCGCTGCCGAAGACCCGGTCGCGCGCAAAGCCGAATTGGTGCAGGAATACCGCGAGCGTTTCGCAAACCCGTATGTCGCGGCGGCGCATGGGTTCATTGATGATGTGATTGTGCCGAGCGAGACACGCCCGCGCCTGATCAACGCGTTGGGGATGCTGCAAAACAAGCGTGTGGAGAATCCGCCCAAGAAGCACGGGAATATCCCGCTGTAGCCTCACCCCACCTCACCCCCCGGCCCCCTCTCCCGCCAAGCCGGAGAGGGGTAGAGAAACCGGGGCGTGTGGGCAAAGAGAGGACGGACGATGTCAGGACAGTTAGGCGCTATGAAACCGGACGAATTCTTACGGCTTGCGGCGCAACCCGAAAACGCGGATCGACGGTTAGAACTGGTCGCGGGCGTGCTGGTCGAGAAGCTGCCGAACAATTATCTCTCGGTGATTGGTGTGCGGATCGGCGCGCGGCTGGTGGAACACGCGCGTGAACACAACCTGGGATTTGTCACCGGGGCGAATGGCGGGTATCGTGTGCTAGACGGGGAGTATTATGTGCCGAACGCGGCGTTTGTATCTCGGAAGGCACAGCCCGCACCATCGCACGAACTGTATAATACGACTCCGCCAACGCTGGTAATGGAGATGCTCGCGCCAGAAGACGATCCCGCAGCGGTACGCATCAAAGTTGTGAACTATCTCAGTGCCGGGACGGTCGTGTGGCTGGTGAATCCGGTGAAACAGCAGGTTGAAGTCTATACACCGGGACACCCCGCGCGCAAAGTGGATATCAACGGCACACTGGACGGCGGCGACACGCTGCCGGGATTCAGATTAGCATTGAAGGTGATTTTCCCTGAACACACGGATGACTGACACCATGCGTTATCAACCTGGCTGGATCACGCTGGCGGGGCTGTTGATCGGCGCGCTGGTCGGTTGGATCGCGGAACCGGGCGCAGTCTTCCCGGTCGGCACGGCGAGCGGACTCGCGGTCGGTGTCGGGATCGACTCGCTGCTGAACCGCCATATCAACGGGCCGTTTACCTCGGAAGCTGTGCCGGAAACTGAACTAGAAACTGATCATGGAGCGAATGACCATGCTGCCCGATAAACGCGACGGGTTCCGCTGCGAACTGCACATGCACACCGTCTATTCGGACGGTTATCGCCCACCGGAGTTTATGCTTGGGGCAGCGGTGGCGAAGGGGCTGTCGGTGGTCGCGTTTACTGATCACGATACCGCCGCAGGAGTCCGCGCGGCGGCGGCGCTGGCTCCGCACCTGGGCCTGGACCTGATCCCCGCCATCGAGTTCACTTCGCGCTGGGATGACGTGTGTGGGCCAGAGTCGGCGCAGGACGTGGATGTACTGGGCTATTTTGTGGACCTCGACAGCCCCGTACTCAAACAGCGCGAAGCCGCTGCCCTGGAGGATATCCACGCGCGCGTGGCGGATTGCTGCACGCGGCTCACAGAGGCGGGCTATCCGGTGCTGTTCGCGGAGGTACGGGGCGAGAATCCGCGTTATGCGGGCTTGCGTCAACTGCGCGATTTGTTGGTGAAGCGCGGCTATCGCGACTCCGAGGCGGAAGCGGCAGCACTGCTGGATCAGCATTGGCCGCAGGTGCGACTGTGCCGGTTCTCGCTGCACGAGCAGATCGCCACGATCCACGCAGCAGGCGGCGTCGCGATTCTGGCGCATCCTGATCATATTCAGTGTAGTGGTGGCTTGATTGGCGCTCCACAGGTTGAGGCGCTGGTCGCGATGGGCCTGGACGGGATCGAGGTCTACCATCGCACGACACCCGCGCCTGCCCGTGTGCATTTTGCAGCGTTGGCGGCGCAGTTTGGGCTGCTCGTCACGGGTGGTTCTGACGAACACGGCTGGACTGCTGATCTGTGTTACATGGGGCAGGAGCCGGTCACGGAGGCGATGGTCGCGGCATTGCGGGCGCGGCATCTTGAGCGCGCGAACGGTCACGCGTAGGGTTATGCACGCAGGGACAGCTTCAGGAGACGACAGATCGTGACAGACACGCACAACAGCGCGCAGACCACCACCGACACGCCATCAGAGAGCGCACCGACGA
>CBEVZO010000530.1:0-3519 GCA_965554365.1 uncultured Anaerolineae bacterium | reverse complement strand
CGCTGACGTTGACGCTGTACGAGGAACTCCCAGTATTGGTGCGCGGTGCAGCGGGGGAGTGGGATTCCGGGGTGGCGGCGCACGCGCGTGTGCTGCACGACGGTGCGCAGTTCCACATGTTTTACGTGGGTGGCGACGACCTGATCACCGGAACGCTGGCGGTGGGTTATGCGACATCGCCGGACGGGTTGACGTGGACCAAATACGCGGGCAATCCTGTGCTGACATGGGACGAGGGATTGGGCGTAGGTGTGGCGGTTCCGGTGCGGGATGGCGATCAGTGGGTGCTGTATTTCACGCCGCGCACGGGGCCGGGCGTGTTCAGTGGGCTGACGGTGCAGCGCGCGACGGCTCCGGCTCCTACCGGTCCCTGGACGGTTGATGAGACGTCTGTGTTTGGTGTCGGGCAGCCGGGGGATTGGGACCGTGTGCGTGTGCTGCTGAATGCAGTGGTCCGCACGGATGAGGGGTACGCCATGTTTTACACAGGCGCGACGGACGTGTTCACTCCGACGGGCATCGGAGTCGCGACATCGGCGGATGGCATCACCTGGACCCGCTACGACGATCCGGCGACGACGCACCTGCGCTACCGTCACAGCGATCCCGCGTTGATACGTGGACCGGACGGCGCGTGGGACGATTATTTCGTGTGGTTCGGGAGTGTGGTACAGGGCGCTGACGGCTGGGAAATGGTCTATTCCGGTGGGCGCAGCGGCCCGGTGCATGAGACGTTTCTTTTTGGGCTGGGGCACGCGGTGAGCGCGGACGGTGTACAGTGGTCGCGCGCCGAGGCGGAGCCGGTATTGACGCTCGGAGCGACGATGCAATGGGAACCCTGGTCGCCGTCTATGGTGTTGGTGGACGATGTGTATTACGTGTATTTCACGACGTTTCCGGCGGCGGGCATGGACTACTATGATTATTACGCCGCGTTTCCCGCGCAGGAGTTTGGCTACGATATCGGTGTGGCGACGGGTACACGCGGCGATAGTTAGCTGGGCGGTGGTTCTGTTTGGTTCCGCTGTTTTCTACGGGTTGGCGGTGGCGTGACCATTTCCGGCGCGGGCCGTTGGAGTGGGTGATGCGGCGTGTTATAGCGTAGAGGCATGTGCATGTCTTGTGAAGTTGTGTTCCGGTCTGCCGCGCGCGGGCCGGTTTTGATGCACGGGAGCGCACACGAAAGTCGGGGGTGGCATCCCCGTTGAATTTGTGTAGACTCTATCGTGCGCTGCGCTGTGCGTCACGCGTGTACTGTAGCTGTACGTTGCACTGAGCGTCACGCTGCTCAACACCGGGAGCAAGATTCTTCATGCAACACGTCTATTCATTGGCCGATGCCCGGCCCTCTGGCCCGACGCTGGTCGCGGTGGGCATGTTCGACGGCGTGCATCTCGGCCACCAGCACTTGCTGCGGCGGGTGGTGCAGCGGGCGCGGGCAATGGGTTGTGTGCCGGTGGTGCTGACGTTTTTTCCGCATCCCGACGTGGTGCTGGGGCAAGCCTCCGGGCGCTATTATCTGTCTGATCCGGAGCGCCGTGCGGCGCTGTTGGGCGCGCTCGGTGTGGGGATTGTGGTGACGCATCCGTTTAACGACGACGTGCGGCAGGTGCGCGCGGCGGTGTTTGTAGACCGTCTGGTGACACACTTGCAGATGCGCGCATTATGGGTCGGTGCGGATTTCGCGTTGGGCTATAAGCGTGAGGGCAATGTGGCTTTTCTGCGCGCAGAAGGTGCGCGTAAAAACTTCAAGGTCGAGGTGATTGGGTTGATTACTGATGACGGTAACGGCAACACGGTGAGCAGTAGTAACATCCGTGCGGCGTTGGAACAGGGTGATGTCGAGAATGTGACGCGCTGGTTGGGGCGTCCCTACCGGCTAGAGGGCATGGTCGTGCGCGGCGATGGGCGCGGGCGGACGATTGGCTTCCCGACGGCGAATATCGATGTGTCAGACGAGAAAATGCTGCCCGCGAAAGGTGTCTACGCGGGATGGGTACACTTAAATGGCGAGACGTTCATGGCGGTGGCGAATGTGGGCAACCGTCCGACGTTTGATGGCAAGATTGTCACGGTGGAGGCGCATTTGCTCGACTTTGACCGCGATATTTACGACCGTCACTTGCAGTTTGACATCGTGGCGCGGCTGCGTGCCGAGATGCGTTTTAACGGCGTGGACGAACTGATCGCGCAGATCAAGCGTGATGTGGTGCAGGGACGCGCGTTGTTGGAGCAGCTTACTCCCTAGCGTGATCTAATACTGGTAGTTGGTGCGCCGCACGGCACGAACAGCATCGAGAATGAAGGGGGCGAAGAGTTGGTCGGCGGCGTGCAGGGCCTCGATCTCGTCGGGCGTGTACCACTGGGCGGCGGCGACCTCGGCTTCATCGAGGTGGAGATCGAAGGTGTGGGGCGCGGCAAGGTAAACATAGTGCAGGCGCTTGGCGTCGGCAAATGTGCCCAGGAAACGTTCGACGGTGATGTCCACGCGGAATTCTTCGCGTATTTCGCGGTGCAACGTCGCCACACGATCCGCGTCACCGGGATCGATTCGCCCGCCGGGCAGCGACCATTTTCCGGTGTTGGCGGGGTTATGGTAGTGGTGCTGCACGAGCAGGATGTTCGCGCCGAGATGTAGCACCGCGCGCACGGTGGGCGTTTCGCCCAGCACCAGCCGGAACACCTGCGTCGGGAGTCCTGCGGCGTTGGGCGGTCCTTCTTCTGCCGGGGAAAAGTCGTGTCGCAGGTACAGTTCACGGGCGGGGACGCTGTGCGGTACGGCCTCGGAAAAGGTGATCAGCACGATTTCAGCCGGGGGCGTGACCTGATGCAGTGTGTGCTGCACCAACGCACTTGCGATGCCTGCGCGTCGCCAATGTGGTGACACGGCCAACCAACTGAGTTCGACCTTGTGGGCGCGGGGAGAGAGTAGCAGCGCGCCTATCAACGCCGCACCGGGGCGCGCGTCCTGTTCGCGCACACAGTAAGCCGTGCCGCGTTGCATGTTCTTACGCACGGACTCCTGATAGCCCGGATCATCAGCCAGCGCGTGCCCAAAATAGTCTTCGACATCGCGCGCCAACGCGAGCCAAGCGGTGAGATCATCCAGTTGAGCCTGCACTACGCGCATCGTACCCTCTGCCATTGATGAAATTGAGGTTCCACGAAGACCATTGTACGGTATCGCAGGGGGCAGCGTCAATTGCGGCGCGTGAATTCTGTGCGAATCACACTGGCGATGTTTCAATGCTGGCTGAAAAAGTGTAGCAGCGCGTAGGGCAATTCCTCGCGCCACATGATGCTCTCATGCCCGGAAACAAATTGCTGCCACTGGGTGCTGCCGCTGGTGTTGGCGTCATTCAGCAGTGCGAACCACGTCGCCGTGACGGTGTCGAAGTCCGGTTCCAGCGTGCCGGACGTGAAATACCACTGCGCCGGCGGATCGGGGCTGTAGTCGTCGGGTAGCGCGGGCAGCCAGCCGCCCACCGAAAACGGCAGCAGCGTGGCGGCGAGGTCCGG
>CBEVZO010000529.1:0-3519 GCA_965554365.1 uncultured Anaerolineae bacterium | reverse complement strand
CTTTCGATGCGTTAGACGAATTACAGCTTGTTCGTCTCGCTGCGTAACGTCAGTTGCTAATGTCTTTGTCGGGGAACCAGGGTTGATGGCACATTTGAGTGATCCGGATTTCTGTATTGTCGCCAATTTTTTTAAATGGGAATTTATGTCTTGCTCCGGGATCTTTCGGTGCTACAGGTTTGCCATCGTCATCAAGAAGAGCGCCACTGAAGAAAAAATCAACTAGATAGTGGGTAGCTGCGTTTTTACCGGTGTATTCGTCAACTTCTGCTTCTCGGAAACGATTTATTCCCAATTGATTGAACAATACCAACAAAGGCTCAGGATAGATTTCACGTCTTGAGAGCACAAAGTTTCGGCACCAAACACAATTACAGGTTTCGGCACCTGATGTGTACACCTGCTCGTAAATGAGACGTGTTTTTTCGGGAAAGGCTACGATGTGCCAACCATAAAACTCTATGGTATCCATTAAACGGTTGCTCCCAGAAATGTGAGTGCAAAAGCGACTGTAGTGTATTCCCAAGTACCAATAAGCACAACCGCTGGGAGTAAGTAAGGAGCGTTTGCTGATCTACTGGCTGTTCACCACAGGACGCGCAACGCTGGGCGGCTGTCTGCTGCCGCTGTTGTGCCTGATCTCCTTGGCACCGGTCATCGCAGCCGCGTTGATGGGCGCATCGATTCGCCGCACCGACCAGGACAAACAAAGCACGGCGCTTGATATCGTCTTGCGACTGTTGGCACACCTGATTGTATCGTTGGGCATCACAGCGATCTATCTCACCCTGATGAGCGATTTCGCCATCCAACACACGCGAGTACCGCAGATCGATAGTGGCTTTATCGCGACCGTAACCGGCGGGCCGCCCGATATTCACCGCACGCGGTTGTTCATGGCCGGGTTGATGGGGTGTATGGTGCTGTGTGTGGCGAATGTTGTCTTGCTCGATGGGCTGCGGCAGGGTGGGTGGCTGCGTGAGCGGGTAGACCGGCTGCGTCGACCAACCATCCGGCGCGGTTCGTTGGGTTCGTCGCACTTCTGCACAATGCGCGAATACCGCCGCTATCGCCGCCAGGACTGCGAAGGCGTAAGTTTCCTGGGCGCATTCTGGGGTGAGAATCGATGGCGGTTGGATCATGGGGCCGGGACGTTTCACCTGAGCGGAGAAGACGCCGCGCGTGGCGTCCTGACGTTGGGTTCGGCGGGTTCCGGTAAGACGCAAGGCGTCATCCTGCCTGTTATTGGGGACCGGATGTTAGCCGGACACAGCCTGATTGTCGCCGACCCGCAGGGTGAACTCAAGGAGCATGTTACCCGTTTTGCGCAAGTCACCGGACATCTGGTCGCGGTGCATGATCCGACCAGCAGTGCCGGGCCGCGTTACAACCTGGCGGCGGACATCCTGAATGTGTCCGACGCACGCGCGATTGCGGATGTGCTGGTCCCCAGCGCGCAAGGCGACAATCGCTTCTGGACCGACAGTGCCGCCGCGCTGCTAGCCGCTTGCCTCATTCGTTTTGACACGCTCGGCGACATCTACAATATGCTCAATGACCTCAAGGTACTCGCCGATACGCTTGCGCAAGGCAAAGATGACGCCTCACTGCTGGCCAACGCGTTCATTGCCAGCGCGCGGTCAGATGGCAAAGTCGCGGCCAATGTGGTGGCTACACTCGCCACCGCGTTGACCGGCTGGGCGTCGGTGGACGTGCGCGCGAATACCAGCGCTTCGGACTTTGAAGCTGAGATGATCGTCTCACAGCCGACGGTGGTGGTGTTGACCTGTCCGGGACGGATGCGGGCAGTTTATGCATCCTATCTGGGCGCAACACTGCGCAAGCTGATGCTCGACCTGGACACCATCGGCGAACAGAACGGCGGGCCGCTGCCGGTGCCGGTTGGTGTGGTGCTGGACGAGTTCCCGACGTTGGGCAGGCTTGACAGTTTGGTAGCTGATGTGAACCTGGTCCGTAAACGGCGCATCTCCATCCTGATTGGTGCGCAGACCAAGGGCCAGTTCCACCTGATCTACGGGCAAGAAGGCACACAGGCGTTGTTCACCGGTCTGGCGACGCAGATCGTGTTTGGTGGGTGTGACGCGGAAACGGCGGAATACTATTCAAAGGCCTCCGGCACAGCGTCCGGCATCGCCACCGCTGATGCTAACAAAGACGATCTCAACAGCCGCCTGCGCCAACGTCCGCTGCTGACGGTAGACGAGGTCATCACCCCGCAATCGGGCAACTGCTCGATCTTCGCGCGCTATGTCGAGCCGAACTTCGCCACCCAGGTGATCTTGAGTGCGCGTCTCACACGTCTGTACGAGCGGCGCGATTGGCGCGAGCGTTTTTCTACGGCAAAAAGTGTGGAACCGCTGCTGTTGGAACGAGGCATTTCACTCAATCTGAAGCCAATTTCCTTGCCAGACTCCAATCCAAGAGCTGAACCCGGTCCTGACCGTGCGAGGATGGAAAAGTCGTATGCGAAGGTGAAGCAGATGCAAAGCGCCCCTTCACCCTTCACAGATATCGCGAAAATGCGAGCAGCGCACCGGAAGCGCGTGGCAGCAGCGAAGCGAGGGCAAGCAGATGGCGTTGACAAAAAATAAGATGGTGAGCGAAATTGGCCGCCGCACGCGGATGCGCAACCACGATGTGCAGCGCATGTTGGAAGCATTGATTGAGGTGTGGACTGAAGAACTGGCCTCCGGCGGACGGATTGAGTTGCAGAACTTCCTGGTGTTGGAAGTACAGCGCATCGACCGGGGCGAACGGCGTGGCATGTTGAGCACTGGCGAACCACGCCAGATCATTCACCGGTTGGTTGTGAGGCCCAGCAAAAAACTGAAGATGCGAATAAATCGGTAGTGACAAACAGGTAGTGGTAGGCATAAACTGAAGTATCGATGATTTGCTGATCCTATCCAGATTCACCGCTACCTTTGTAGAACTACCAACTCTAGGAGTAGTAAGTGTGGCGACTCTCCATTTGATGGTTGGACTTCCTTGCTCGGGAAAAACCACGCTTGCGCAGAAGCTTGAGCGTGAGCAATCGGCTCTTCGACTGACACTCGATGAATGGCACATACGTCTCTTCGGTCAAGATGCTGAGGAGCCAGAACATGATGCTCGGCATGTTCTAATTGAAGCGATGCTTTGGAACATCGCAAGTAGAGCGCTTGAATTGGGAACGAATGTAATCCTCGATTTCGGCTTCTGGGCACGAGAGGAACGCGAAGACTATCGGTCTCGAGCGAAGCAGCTTGGGGCCAGCAGCGAAGTACACTTTCTCGATGTATCGGCGGATGAGTTGATGCATCGGCTTGCGGTAAGAAATTTGCAGACTTCGCAAACAAGTTTCTATATTCCCGAAGCGATGATGAAGCCATGGATTGCGTTCTTCCAACGCCCAACGCCCGACGAACTTGAGCGCCGAGAGTAGAGGCAAGGAGGGCGGATTGAGCGGGTGTACGAACAACCTGTAGCAACACAGGGATGACGGGCAACAACAAGACA
>CBEVZO010000528.1:0-3528 GCA_965554365.1 uncultured Anaerolineae bacterium | reverse complement strand
CCACGTGGATCAAGCAGATGGCGCAGGATGCGATTGTCTTCGCTGCGGCGAACCCGATCCCCGAAATCTGGCCATGGGATGCCAGGGAAGCTGGAGCCGCTGTGGTAGCAACGGGACGTTCGGATTTTCCGAACCAAGTTAATAACTCGTTGGGGTTTCCCGGTATTTTTCGTGGGGCGCTGGACGTACGCGCGACAACGATCACTGATGAGATGGCAATCGCTGCCTCCGAAACGCTGGCTCAGATGGCAGAGGAAAAGGGTCTGACGCCGGAGTACATTCTGCCGTCGATGGACGAGTGGGATGTGTTCCCTCGCGAAGCTGCGGCAGTTGCTATGAAAGCTCAGGAACAAGGGGTGGCGCTACACACAACAACCTATGACGAAGAATATGCACGCGCTGCGCAGATCATTCGCTGTGCGCGTGAAATGACACAAATGTTGATGGAAAATGCTTTTATCCCTGGCGCTCCTGAAGAAGAGGGCGACGGGACAAGGAGAAATTAATGATGCACGAGTTGATTGTTATTGGCGGTGGTCCAGCGGGTTTGGCGGCGGCGGCTTACGCAGTGCGTAAGCGTATGGACGCGCTGTTCATCTCGAAAGGGTTGGGGGGACGCACCCAGCGCCATTTGCAAGTACCCTGGGTGGAAGATTATCAGGTGGTAGTGGGTGAAGAAACAATTCAACGATTCCGTGCGCAGTTGGATTATCTCGGCTTTATGCGCGTGCGGGCGTTGGTCAACAAGATCGAGCCGCTAGAGGGTGGTTTCCGCGTAGAGGTCGCCGACGGCAAGACCTATGATACGCAGGCCTTGATTTTGGCGACGGGCGCGGTGGGCGAACGTTTGAACGTGCCCGGTGAAGACGAATATGAACTGAAGGGGTTGTGCTACAGCGCCATGACCTACGCCCCGCTGATGGTCGACCGTAACGTTGTGGTGATCGGTGACGAACTGTTGGCGCTGCGCGCGGTGGCCGAACTCGCACGGATCGCCACACAGGTGACGTTGATCGCGGCGACGGATGGCGATCTCGACAAACCAATCGGTGAGAAGGTATTGGCGGCAGAGAACGTGGTAGTGAAGCGCAAGGCCAATGTGCTGGAAATCAAGGGCGATGGCAAATACGCGCGCAGTGTGGTGATTAACCAGGAAGGCCGCGTGCAGGAGATTCCCGTCGATGCAATTTTCATCGGCAAGGAATTGATTCCAAACTCTGATCTGATCCTTGATTTGGTCGAAACGGATGAGTGCGGGTTCATCAGAGTGGATGCACGCAATCGCACGACCAAACTGGGGTTGTTCGCGGCAGGTGATGTGACTAACGCGATGGCGTTCCAGGTGTTGATGGGCCTCGGTGATGGCGAAAAGGCCGCGTTGAGCGCTTTTGATTACCTGTTGGGGCTGGGCGGCGAAGACTTTGTGTGCGAGACTAACGGCTAGCTCGTTTTCCGCGCTGAATTGACTGCAATCAAACGGGGTGATCGTATCAGGTGATCACCCCGTTGTGCATCTCAAAATACTGTATGTTGCGTGCGATCACAGATTAGGGATGGGTTCCCGGCGGAGCTGTGCGCCTAGGCCACGCAGTTTTTCCTCCACACGCTCATAGCCGCGATCAATCTGGTGGATGTTGCGGATCGTAGTTGTGCCGCGCGCACTCAGCGCCGCCAGCAAGAGCGACATGCCCGCGCGAATGTCCGGGCTGCTGATGCTGGGCACGGCACGCAAGACCGTCGGTCCGTGTACGACCGCGCGGTGCGGATCACATAGGAAAATGCGTGCGCCCATCTGCACTAGCTTATCGGTGAAGAATAACCGGCTGTTGAACATCCACTCGTGGAACAGCACCGTACCGGCTGACTGCGTGGCGACGACCAGCGCGATACTCATCAGGTCGGAGGGGAAGGCGGGCCAGGGCTGCGCTTTGATTTCGGGAATCTGGTTGCCGAGATCGGTTTGAATTACGAGTTCCTGCCCGCGCGGTACGATGATGTCGTTGCCGTCCACCTGCCACTGCACACCCAGTTTGCGAAAGACCAGCGCCGTCATGTCGAGATGCTGCGGGTCGGCTTCGCGGATGCGAATCTCACCGCCCGTGACGACCGCCGCGCCCACGAAACTAATCACTTCCAGGTAATCGGCCTCAACACGGAATTCACCGCCGCGCAGCTTCTCCACGCCTTGCACGGTGATCTGGTTGGTCCCGATGCCGCTGATCTGCGCGCCCATGCTGTTGAGCATGTGACAGAGATTTTGCACATGCGGTTCTGAGGCGGCATTGCGGATCACAGTTGTACCCCGCGCCAGCGTGGAGGCCATCAGCGTGTTTTCTGTGGCGGTGACACTGGCTTCGTCAAGCAAGACTTCGCCGCCGGTTAGCCCATCGGCGTTCATGCGGAACACGCCTTCTTCAAACGTAATATCCACGCCGAGGCTACGCAGCGCCAGGATATGCGTATCCAGCCGCCGCCGCCCGATTACATCGCCGCCAGGAGGTGTAAGTTCCAGGCTGCCGGTGCGGGCCAGCATAGGCCCGGCGAATACCACTGAGGCGCGTATTTTCTGACACAGGTCACGGTCCAGCTCGTAGCGTGTGATGTCTTTGGCGTGGACGCGGATTGTGTGGTTGCCCAGGTCTTCGACATCCGCGCCCAGGCTGCGGAGCAGATCAAAGGTGATGCGCACATCGGCGATATCGGGCATATTGTGCAGGATCACCGGCTCGTCGGTCAGCAGACACGCCGGGAGCATTTTCAGGGCTGCGTTTTTGTTTCCGCTGGCGGTCACTTCGCCCGTTAAACGGTGATTACCCTCTACGACAAATTGTTCTTGCATGGGGTATGTCCCTTTGTTGTCAGGATGCGAGGATGAGCGATATCAGATCGCCGGACTGCACATCGAGCGTGTGCGCTGCGTGGCCCTGGTTCACACCGATCTCAAGCTGACCGGTGCTGCCGATCAGCGCGGTGAGCGTGCCTGGAGCCACCGCGCCATACGTGCGGTTGATGGTGTGCAGCGTGTGTTGTCCTACGGTGACTGTGCTGGTAGCCGCGTTGATGGTGGGCGGCGCAATGGGATGATCGTGCCCAAACGCCGGATCAAGTTGTAGTGTGTCATCCGTCCAGCGCAGTTGGCCGATGCTGGTGATGACATTGCCAAAGTGATCGACGTGCAGCACTTCACCGTGTATGCGCGTGGGCGTGATGGTCAGTTTGGGCTGTGGCAGTGTGTGCCATGTGTCCAGTGTGGGGCCGAGTGCAGTGATCGCGACACCTGCGGCGAGATGCGCCGCTGCGGGGCTGAAGATGTCGCGCCCGTGAAATGTCTGGCTGGTGTCTGTAAGTTGGTAGGCGGGATTGTCCAGGCTCACGACGCGCTGCGCGTGTGTGTGTGCCAGTACATAACTCAACACGCCGTTGTCCGGCGCGACGAAGTACCCCCGCTCCGTTTGCACGGCGATTGGATGACGCGTTGTGCCCACACCGGGATCAACGACGATCAGAAACACCGTATCTGGTGGAAAG
>CBEVZO010000527.1:0-3570 GCA_965554365.1 uncultured Anaerolineae bacterium | reverse complement strand
CGGTTCCTTCCCGGCGGAGTTACAGCCGGACAATGTCAACGCGGTGGTGGATGTGGACGAGGATCAGATCGGCGCACTGCGTGACGCGATGGACGGTATCTCTGGGGCATTTGTGATGGAGACACGCCTGCTCAACGATCTGGTTAACCGCATGATCAGCCGCTTTACATCGTTCCCGATCCTGGTGGCGAGCTTGTCGTTGGTGGTGGGCGGCATTGTGATTGCTAACTCGGTGGCGCTCTCTACCCTGGAGCGGCGGCGTGAGATTGGTATCATGAAGGCCGTCGGGCTTCAGCGTGAGCGCGTGTTGAGCATGATCCTGCTAGAAAATGGCCTGATGGGTTTCATCGGTGGCCTGATCGGGGTGGGGTTGAGCAGTGCAATTTTGCTGGTGTTGATGATGGGGGTGTTTGGGGGCAGTCTCGGCACTGTGATTCCCTATGCAACGGCGTTTAGCTTGATGGGGATGTGCATACTCATTGCATTGGCCGCAGCGATCTTGACCGCGTGGCAGGCATCGGGCGAAAAGCCGTTGAACGTGCTGCGTTACGAGTAATGCAGGGTCTTCGCGCTGTTGAGCAAGACTGATCGCCAGGTTGGGTTTATATCGGATCACATCGTCACGACGCCCGTCGATGTGATCCGGTTTGCTTTGTCACTGTGAGCGTAAAAGTGTGGAATTGAAGAGGGCATTGTGCTGGCTAGATGCTTAGCCAGTATTGACAACACAGTTCCTGGTTTCGGTTTCCGGGTTCGGTTATGATTACCGCGTGAGGGTTCATTGATCAACATGGTGCTGCCGTTTGTCAAAACGGAGTGTACCATGGCTAGAAAACTACACATTTGGGAGATAATCCGTGAACATAACAGCAATTGATGCCACTCAATTTCCAGACCTGGATATGCCGCAGCGGGTGTTGCTAGGGCCAGGCCCTAGCATGGTTGATCCGCGCGTCTACAAAGCGATGGTGACGCCCGTCGTCGGTCATCTTGATCCCACGTATCTCGACGTGATGGATCGTACGCAGGCGTTGTTGCGCTATGTTATGCAAACCGCGAACCCGGTCACATTCCCGATCTCTGGTACTGGTACGGCAGCGATGGAGGCGGCGATTGCCAATATGGTCGAGCCGGGGGACGCGGTGCTGGTGTGCGCCAACGGGTATTTTGGGCTGCGGTTGGCAGAGATGGCGCGGCGGTATGGCGGCGTGGTTGAGACGATTGAACGGCCCTGGGGCGAGGTTTTCACGCCGGAGGATGTGCAAGCCGCGCTTGACAAACGCGCCGCGAAAGTGGTCGCGATTGTACATGGGGAAACGTCCAGTGGGGCACTGCAACCATTGGACGGGCTGGCGGATGTGGTACACGCGCATGGTGGAGTGTTGATCGTGGATACGGTTGCCTCGTTGGGCGGCGTGCCGGTGTTGGTCGACGAGTTGCAAATTGATGTGTGTTATTCCGGTGCGCAAAAGTGTTTGAGCTGCCCACCAGGAATTAGCCCGATCACCTTTAGTCCCAATGCGATGAACAGGTTGGAACAGCGCGCTACACCAGTGGCGAATTGGTATCTGGATGTTACGTTGCTGGCGCAATATTGGGGTGACATGCGGGCTTATCATCACACCGGGCCGATCTCGTCTACTTACGCGATGTACGAGGCGCTGCGGCTGGTTGCGGAAGAAGGATTGGACGCATGTTGGCAGCGTCATCGGCAGATGGCCGAGTTGCTCTGGGAAGGGCTGGCGGCGTTAGGTATGACACTGCATGTGCCTGAACCGCATCGCACGCCAACACTGACGACGGTCTGTGTGCCGGAAGGCGTGGACGAGGCGAGCATTCGCGGGGCGCTGCTAGAGCAGTACAACATTGAGATTGCTGGCGGGCTGGGTGAGTTGAAGGGGCGGGTTTGGCGTGTGGGCCTGATGGGATATTCTGCGCGGCGGGAGAATGTGGCGCTGCTGCTCGCGGCATTAGGCGCATTATTGCAGTGATGCAGTGCCAAACCTCAGACTAGACTCTCCGCTTCGATGAATGAGATAGAACATATTGAAAAAGACTGTGTCTTGGACATAAAAATAAGCGACAAGGAGTTCCGCTGAGTTGATGCACGTTGAGTTGGCGAAGTATCATGCGCTGTTGGACGGCGAGGTTACGCCGGAGGAAAAAGCGTTGGTGCTGGGCGGCAACATTGCGCGTCTGTTTGGGCTTGAGGCATAGGGAGCGCTGGCAGAAATCCAGAGTGTGCTGAAAGACCGCGTACTGCGTTTCTATCTGGAGACGAGCGACAACGTGCCGTTCACACCGGACCGGCGCGTTACTCGTTGTGTGGCAGTGTTGTAGCTGTCAAAAGGTCCGGGGAACGCACATAGGCACGTTCCCCGGAGTGTTTTTGGATTAGCGGTTTCAGGCGGTCAGACGGATAGATGCACCTGCTAGACGATCCGTTCGCGGATCGCCGCGCTGGCATAATCCAGTATGGACACGACAATGGCAATCGCCAGTACCGCGACGCCTGCTTGCTTGTAACGCAGCAGGTTAATTTGTTGTTGCAGCAGGAACCCGATACCGCCGCCGCCCACGAACCCGATGATTGTGGACATACGCACATTGATGTCCCACCGGTACATGGTAAACGCGATATACGGGGGTACGATTTGCGGTACGACCGCATAGATGATCGTTTGTAGCCGGTTTGCGCCGGTAGACTGGATGGCTTCCACCGGGCCTGCATCGATATTCTCGACCTGCTCGGAGTAGAGTTTGCCGAGCGCCGCAACGGAGTGCAGCGTCAGCGCCAACACACCCGCAAACGGTCCCACACCGACCCAGATCACAAACACGATACCCATGATCAACGGTTCGATTGAGCGCAGTGTGTTCAAGATGGTGCGCGCTGTGTTATAGACGGACATGCCAAGCGGGAACGAGGTTTGCGTGCCTGCTAGCCCGCCTGCCAGACCGCCCAACACCGCACCAATTAGCGCTGTAGTAGCGATATACGATTCGATTTCAAATAGCCCGAAATCGCGCATAGTATCGACTGGCAAACGTTGATCAAAGATCGCGCGGAACAGGTCAATCGCTACCGCAGTCGCAAGCCATGTCACGATCATTCCAGCGATGAAGATAATCAGACGTAACCCTGTGTCGATTGCTGAGCGCTTGGATTTAATCTTTTCTGTTGACAGGATGCCCATCAACCCAGCGATCTGCACCGCGATCTGACCGCCAAGCACGGCGGCGATGATCGGTGTCAGAATACCTAACAGAATCGCTTGCATCCCGATATAGCCTGTGATGGCTAACAGGAGTGCGCCTGCGATAAGGCCTAACACTGCTCCCAGCACATTGCTCAATGGCGTTCCGACGTGGCGCAGCGGGCGGGAAACCAATGACGCACCGAGCGACGACAGCCAGGAGCCGAATGCCACTGCTGCAATTGCCACGAGGGTGAGATCGATCAGCTCGCCTAGCGTGCCCACGAAGTTACCAAGATGGTCCAAGATGCCGGTGTGCAGTTTTTCGCCGATCCATATGCCGATGCCGCCGATGGCTCCTAATACAAACACC
>CBEVZO010000526.1:0-3581 GCA_965554365.1 uncultured Anaerolineae bacterium | reverse complement strand
GTCCCACCATCAGGGAACGCGGGCTGGTTGTCAGGCGAATTATTACTACCGGTGGATGGGGTGTCGTGCCCCAGGAGCCGCGCCAGGCCATTGTGCCCGGTGATCAGATCCATGACGGTATTGTTCTCACTGCTGCCGATGTAGGGCCGTTGATCAGCAGGGGTCAGGTCCACGATCACCACCCAGACCAGTGCCACCACCAGCAGCAGCACCGTCGCCAACGCCAGGTGTCCGATCCGCGCCCGCCAGGGTATCCGCGCACCGAGGAACTACACCGCATAACACGCCGGAACCGGCAAAAACGCTTGCAGCATCTTGATGTTAAACGCCAGCCCCACCAACACCGCGCCGAGCAGCAGCGTTCGTAGACTGCCGCGCTCCGTCGCACGCAGAAACGCCCACGCCGCCAGCAGCAGCGCGAATGTCAGCGTGCTATCCATTGTATTGTTACGGTCAGCGGCAATCGCCACTGGCGTGATCGCCAACGTCAACGCGGCGAGCAGGCCCGCCCAGCGTCCGAACTGCTGCCCGACGAGATGGTAGATCAGCGGCACACTTAGCACGCCCGCGACGATCTGCGGCAGCATCACCGCGAACCCATTCACGCCGCACACCGCCGCCGAGGCTGCTTGCAGCCACAAGCCCAACGGCGGTTTATCGATGGTGACCGCCGCGCCCGGCTCTGCTGCGATAAAAAAGAAGTTGTGCCACGAATCCAGCATACTCTCGACGGCGGCGGTGTAGTAAGCGTTGCCATCGCCCACCGCGTCAAGATTGACCAGCCGCAGCACCGCCGCCAGCAGCGTGATCGCGCCCAGCGCCAGCAGCGTAAAGATGCGCTCACCGTGTGCGTCATCCGTATGAATATCCACGTTGTGTGTCATGCCCGAGTCTCCCAAGAAAGCAATCCGTGTGTTCGCGGAGTTTCTCCCCCTCTCGAACGCTTGCCTGCAAGCGCCTTGACCGGGAGCGGAGGCGGGGAGTGAGGTTAGGTTTTGCCCACCCGCCCACACCCCCATTATCCGCGCCTATGTTGCCAATGTTTAACGATTTTGTAAAAATCCCGCGCTACGTCCCAAATCGCACGCGGGCAGCGCCAAAGCATGTTAAAATGGGGCATAATACGACATTGGGGACAACGTAACTTGGGGTGTGGGTTATGGCTGTGGGATATGATACGCTGATCAGCTTGTGCGCTGAGGTGACATTGGCGCTCGTAGGGGCGGCGCTGGTGCTGTTGATTCTATGGCAAGGGCCACGCGAACGCAGCAACCAATATTTTGCGCTGTGCATGGTGATCTTCTCCGCCTACGGCTTCGCAAATCTGCCGCTGTCCGTCGCCTATCATGCCGGTATTGATCCAGCTACACCGCTGCGCATAGTGGGCATGCTGTATGTCGCGGGGGCTGTGCTGGTGTTCAACTTCGTGCTGGTCTTTGCAGGACTGCCCCGCCGCGTGCGCTGGCGCGAACGCGCGATCAGCATCCCGGTCGGCGCGATGTACCTTGCGCTGATACTGTCGGATCGCGTCTTCGAGAATGTGCGTTTCAAGGCAAACCACGCCGTCGCCTACGATTTAACGATCTGGGGTTATGCGGGCGTGGCCTTCGTCGCGGTGTATATGGCGGCTATGATCGTGCTGCTCTACCGGCGCAACGAGCGCAAAACCCGCGCGCTCATCGTCCCGGCGAGCATTATAGCCTCAGGTATGGTTTTGTTCTCGGCCATACCGATTATGCGCGACTACTCGGTCAACACCATCGCCATCACGGTCGCCGTCATCATGTTGGGCCGTGTGGTGATTATCTTCCAGGTCTTCGAGCCGCTGGCAGCGGTCACGCGCGAGTTGCAACACAAAGCCTCCGAGTTAGAACTCGCGACACACGCCAAAGCGCAGTTCCTCGCTAACATGAGTCACGAACTCCGCACGCCGCTGAATTCGATCATTGGTTATACCGAACTGGTCGGCGCAGGAACCTATGGCGACCTGACCGAGATGCAGCGTGACCGGCTCGCCAAAGTCACGCGCAACGGCAAGCGCCTGCTCGCCCTGATCAGCGACGTGTTGGACCTCAGTCGCCTGGAAGCCGGACGCCTGGAACTCAGTCGCAGCACAGTGTATACTATCGATTTGCTGGACGGTCTGCTGCAAGAGTTTGAACCGCAGGCCCGCGCCAAAGGGTTATCATTGGTACGCGGCTATAGTGCGTTGCCTCCGCTGTACGTCGATCCGAACCGCGTCCATCAGATATTCTGCAACCTGCTGTCCAACGCGATTAAGTTCACTACACACGGTGTGGTGATCGTGCGCGGCTATCTTGACGCCACGCGCCAACAGGTCGTGATCAGCATCACGGACACCGGCCCCGGTATCGCGCCCGAAGACCAGGAACGTATTTTCGAGACATTCCAGCAAGCGGACGGCACCCTTTCGCGTAACCATGAAGGGACCGGCCTGGGGCTGGCGATCACGCGGCTGCTGGCCGACTTGCACGGTGGGTCGATGTGGTTTGAGAGTATTGTCGGACAAGGGTCTTCGTTTCACGTATCGCTGCCTATCGCACCGGATGCCGATCTGCTGCCCGTAGCGGGTGCGCCGGTCATCGAACCGCGCATCAAGAGTCACGGCCCGCTGATTCTAGTCATCGACGACGACCCCGAAGCGATTGAAGTGCTGCAAGATCAACTCGAACCGCGCAAATACCGCGTCTATGGTGCGTGCGATGTGAACGCCGGGCTGCGGCTGGCCCATGAACTCAAACCGTCGCTGATTATTCTGGACGTGAAAATGCCCGCCATGAACGGTTGGCGCGTCCTTGAAACGCTGCGCAGCGACCCGATTACGACGCGCACCCCGGTGTTAATTAGCTCCGTAGTGGAGGCCGCAGATACCGCGCATAACGTGGGTGCGGATGGGTTCCTGCCCAAGCCGGTGCAGCCCCAAGCGCTAATCGAGTATCTCAACCGGCTGGTCCCACGCACGCCTGCCCACGTGTCTATTCAGGCGGCGTCCGGTCTGCCGCCCGCGCCCGACGCCGATTCTGCATCCACCACCGGCACACACCCGGAGGTTGCGTCATGACGTTTTCGACGATCACTATTGTGGTGTTGCTGTTCAACGGGACTTCGGCGGTGGTCGCCGCCGCGCTGCTGATGATGGTGTTGTGGCAGGCTCCCCGTGCGCGCATGAATCAGTGGTTCGCCGCCGCGATGTTTATGCAGTTCCTCTACAGCGTGGCGAATGGTTTCGGGCGTTTCATTGATGATCTGTCACTGCATCCGTACGATGCCACATTCATCGCCGTCTCATTCTATGGCATGTACGTGGTGCTGGTGTTCTTCTTCGCGTCCGAGTTTGCCGATTATCGCACGCGCACGGCGACCATTATGCGTATCCTGGGTGTGGTTCTGGCTGTGACCACCGTCGTCGGCCTATGGAACGATGTCATCATCACCGACGTGTATCCCTCGCCCCTGAACGATGGCAGCTACGAGGCGACGTGGTCTGGGCCAGGGTACATGGCGGCGGGATTAACGTTGGTGTACGTTTTCGTGTCGATGCTGGTGCTGCGACGTATGAA
>CBEVZO010000525.1:0-3581 GCA_965554365.1 uncultured Anaerolineae bacterium | reverse complement strand
TAATCTGGTGTCTTCGGAACAATACTCGTTTTAGGTCAGGTAGCAGCACGTGATCTTGAACGATCTTCGACGATATTACATGTATAGGCTACACTGATTTGATGCCCAAAGACGACCCTTAGACATGAACTGACCCGATGAGGCTGGGGATGACAGACCCCATATCAACTGACGACAAACTGCACCGGCTTATTAGGCGCGCACAGCGGGGAAACGAGGATGCCGTCGCGGCGCTTTATGAGACCTACTCCGATCTGATCTACCGTTATGTCTTCTATCGTGTCCCAACAACGACGGATGCTGAAGACCTCACGGCAGCGGTTTTCTTGATTATGATCGAAAAGCTTCGGAGTTATCGCGTGACTGGAGCGCCGTTCGAAGCGTGGTTGTACCGCATTGCGGCTGCACGTATCGCTGATTTCTACCGTCGTGCCAGGCGATGGGGATCCGTCGAACTTCCTGAGGAATTGAGAGATGGCACGCCTTTGCCTGAAGAACAGATTCAGCAGCAACAAGAGATCGAGATGCTACAGAGAGCGCTCCAAGAACTGAGTGACGAACATCAGACGATTCTGTTCTTGCGCTTTCGGGAACGGAAAAGCCATGAAGAGGTTGCGCGTATCTTGGGCAAAACCATCGGTGCCGTCAGGAATGCACAATATCGCGCCCTGTCCCGCTTAGCGACGCTTCTCGGCGCTGAAGAAAAGGCACATCATTACTTGCGAGGAGAAAATGACTGAAGATCGGTACGATTCTGACGCCCTCGCTCATTGCCTGGATGCTGTCTTGCCAGCGGATCGTTCTGATATACCTCAGAGAGATGACGATTCGCTGGTTAATGCTGCGGTGCGGTATGCCACCTTACCACAGCCTAAGATGTCGCCAGAAGCGAAGGACCGCATCCGAGCACAGGTTCTGGAAGCCTCCCGCCACCAGACGTACTTTGTATCCGCTCGCCCCCGAATAGTATTGGCGATGCGGTGGGTGGTGGCTGCCGGTTTGGTGTTGGTGTTACTTATGGTTGGGCTGACACGAGTCGCCATGGCGAGTGTCCCTGGCGATACCCTCTATCCAGTCAAGCAAGTTGCTGAGCGAGTTGAACTGGCCCTGGCTACTTCCCACCAAGCCCAGGCATCTACCCATTTGAAACACGCGGAACGTCGTGTCCAGGAGGTACTAAAACTGTTAGATCGCGGGCGTTGGTCACCTGATTTGATTCGAATGGCTTTAGACGAGATGGTCGCCGCGGCTGCGGCTGCGCGTGCGGATACGAGTATGCCTTCATCCTATCGGCTTCAACTCGAAGCCCGTACGGTTCAAATCAATACCCTGCTGGATTCGATCCTGGTTCAGGCCGAACAGTCAGAACTGGTCTCACATGAGGCTCTGGCCCCCCTGGTGGCAGAGGTCCGCCGAACTCAAGCCAGCGGCAGCTTGCTGCTCCCACCTTCTCTCACCCCTTCCATGTTGCCTGTCCCAACCATGACTCCGAGCGTGACGGCCTCGCCAAGTTACACGCCGCCATCAACTGTCACGTCGACTGCTACATTGGCCGCCACAGAAGGACCACAGGTAACGGAAACGGCCACGCCAACCCTGACATTATCGCCTGAGGAAACGCCAGGGGGTCTATTCACCATTATGATTGAAGGGTCGGTTCAGGCGATCCATAACAACATCATCACCATTCACGATATTGAGATTGAGATAGCTCCTGATGATCCGCTCCTGACGGTCATTCAGGTTGGCGATGTCCTTCAGATAGAAGGCGAGGGTACGCAACGAGACGAGAAACTTGTGATTATTGCTATCAACATTGTCCTTGTCGATGTCGAAGTGTTCGTGAGTGACGACGGCCAAGTCTGGCGAGATGAAGGAAATTGCAGTAACCCTCCTCCCGCCTGGGCCCCTGCTCATGGTTGGAGACAACGCTGTGCAGACAGTGGGAGACATGGCGATGAAGATGACAACGACTAGAGTCTGGTGCGCGCTTTTCCTGGAAAGGAGGGTAATTCGTGGCTTTGTGTGAGGGTTATGCAGAAGTATTTATCAAAACCGTCGTCAATTTCCTCACAAACGCGCAGACACCGAAGGGCGTGAACCGGCATGTCTGTCTCTGACTACACAACGGTGATTATCCGCATCTTCTTTCAATACTCGTTGCCGCTGAGCGACTGCGCATGTGTATACAATTAGTTCGAAGTAGGATTACCAACGGAGAAGAACAGCCGATGAAAACCGTCAGTGCCATACGGGTATGTATCGTGTCCATCGTCGTGCTCAGTTTATCCCTGCTTCTGGCTCCGGCGGCGGCGCAAGACACGACAGTGACCGTGCCGGACGTGAGCGGATTGGGTGTACCACAGGCGGCAGCACTGCTTAACCTGCACGGGCTGCGCCTCGGTGAGCAAACCAACATGGAATGGTCCGAGGACGCGGGATACGCCGCAAATACCATCAGCGCACAGGCGGTTGGGGCGGGCAGCGAGGTCGCGCCGGGCACGAGCATCGACGTCACGGTACTGCGCTCGCCTAACGTCACCCTGCAGTACCGCCGCAACCAGATCGCGCTCATCAACGGCACAGGCGCACCGCTGGACCTGACGCGCATTCGCTTTGAAGCGCTGGATGGCAACGGTCTGGCAGCGTTTGATGCAGGGACATGGGATCCCACACTGGCCGCCGGGAATCGCTGCGTGCAGTTGTGGGCCGTGCGCCGCACCGGGCCGGATCGTCCCCCGGACTGCGAGGGCATCCAGAACTGGTTGAGCACCGTCAACACCGCCGTGCACTTCTGGACTGAAACCAACGGCGTGACGCAGTTCCGCGTGCTGCAAGACGGCGTCGAACGGGCCGTGTGTGGGGCAGCGGTGGAAGGCGGCGGATTGCAGGAATGTTCTTTTTTCATCGCCAACGGTGCAGCAGCAGACGATGTAACCGCCTACATCTATCTGGCTTACACCACCGACCGCCTGATCGTCTTCAACCAGTCTACGGATAAGTGGATGGCGTTGGGGCAAACGTCGATTCTGAACTACAACCCGAATCTGGCGCAGGCGGGCATCCCGTTGACGGTGGGCGATCCGGCGCTGTTTGGCGATCCAGACATTGTCGCGAATATCCGACGGCTGGCTCCCGGACAGTGTTTGCTCTACACGAATCGCAGCCCGGACGTGACAGGTCCGCCGCAGGACTGCGCGGTCATCGCGCGGCTGGACCTTGATCCCACCTTGATCTTCTGGGCGGCAGATTTTGAGATCGCGAGCGCCACCGACGGACAGCGTCACAAGTGTCTCGCCGCGCGCGAGGGCGCGCTGACGATCTGCGTCATGCCGCGTTAGTGAGGACACGAACAGCCCCGCCGCGTGGTATATCGTTATACCTGCTCACACAGGGAGGGTTTGATGCGGCTTGAGAAATTGTCGGGGATATCGATGCGCGTGTAAAGTTTACCCCTCCCTCATAATCCCGCGTAGCTGCGCTATGTTCCTTGCACGCGGAAAGGGAACTTAACCAAGCAAGAACTCCCCCTCTCCGGCTTGCTAATCATTACCCACAAGTCGAGGGCGGGGGTAAGATAG
>CBEVZO010000524.1:0-3586 GCA_965554365.1 uncultured Anaerolineae bacterium | reverse complement strand
CTAATCCCATCGACTGACCCCACACGAAAATAGCCGTTGGCGCGCACGGCGACGCGGCCCACATGCGTCCCGATCTGTTTGCCGGAAGGCACAATCGCGCGCACGACATCGCCGGTTTTGAACCCCTGCACCACGCTGCAACTTTTCGGCTTGGTGCGCGGAAAACCGTAACGATCCGGCAATTGCATCTGGCGACGTTGGCGACCGGTGGCCTTGATGCATACCATTTGCATCAACGGATCAAGTCGCACCGTCCGCCCCGTTGCGCTAACACAGGCCGCGTCAATCCAATGGGTTTTGGGGTAGCCTTGTTGCACACGGTTGAACTTTGTCTCCGCCCCGGTTGCGGTGGTGACAGGTAAACCGAAACTCTCCAACTCTCGCACAATGTGGTTGCGTGTGGCATTGACCGCTGCCACAGGGCGTAGAGAACGTTGTGTCATACGGTCTTGCACGTTTGGATACCCGTATTCCGCCGCTGTGAGGTTGCCCTTCTCCTGGTTGCACGTACCACAAGAGATCGTCAGGTTGGTGACCTGGTTCGTGCCGCCGAGTGAACGCGGGATGATGTGTTCGACTTGCAGCGGGACACCCATTGTGCCACAGTACGCACACTTGCGCCCATCGCGCTCCAACAGGTATTCCCGTACGTTGTAGCCTTGCAGCGTGCCTTGTTGATACTCAACGCCGCTGATCACCGGGTTTTCCATCAACTGCGTGTCGAACTTGACTTGTTCAACGGTGATCTGCGTGTACGGCGTGTAGCGATGCAAGCGCCGCGCCCAGGTCACCACGTTGTGTACCCGTGATAGCAGCGATGGCGGCAACCAGCCCGCAGGTCGTGTCCGGTTGTCGAAGCGTGGTGTGCGATAGCGGGTTTTGCGATTTCTCCGCGCGCGTCGTTGTGTTCGCCGCATGTCGAGTTTTTCTTTGATCTGCAATCCCCGGTGTTCCAATTCCGCCGCCCAGATGACCCGCGCACCGTTCTGCCCGTGCCGGACCAATGCCAGCCCGGTGGTTGTTGCGCCGGGGTCGATCTTGAGTTCTGATGCCTGCATACCCGGTTGTTCAACCACATACTTCAGGATGATCGTGAACGGTTCACGGCGCAACACCGCCGCTTTGCCTTGCTGCAACAACTGCCGCGCGCGTGCGGGATGGCACGGTTCTAGCGGTTGTTTGTGGGTGTCTAGCACCAACACGTAGTTCTGCATCTATGTTACCTGTGGTCTCCGCTTGCGCGGGTAATGTCTTCCTCGACCATGTTAGCCGCTGGTTTTCGCACAACGCACCGTCCCTACCCCTCAGGACTTTTAACGTTGTACCGCAGGGTTGCGGGCTGGAAGGGTCACCCGCAAGTGCCTATGTATTCAGCGGTAACGAGCACCCGTCACGGGTACTCGGTCTGGTCAACGAGGGGCTTTTTCAAGCCTCCGGCTTTGTGCTGGGGGTCGTTGACCGCGGTCTCCTCATCGCTCCACTGATCGTTTCCATTGTCGCTGAAAAACGCGTTTTTGGATATTGGCTCGGCGTGGTAACGGTGAACAGGGAAACTAGAGAGTTCCAAAACTGGTGTATACTGATACAACTAAGTGCCATCCATCACAGCCGTTATAAATGGCTTAGATGCTGCCCCCTCGTTTGTACTATTTTTATGAGATGGTGATACATGAATGATGCCGGTGACGTAATTAGAGTTTTGCTCGTAGATGCCAATATTTTGTTTCGCTGCGGGATCGCACGGTTGTTGGATGGGCAACCTGATATTGCGGTGGTTGGCGAAACGGACAATTACGACGAAGCGATTCAGATGGCGCTCGACCTGCAACCGCATGTGATATTGGTGGACATTGGATTTGACGAGTCCGAAGCGCCTGCCATTGCTCGGATAATCAAGCGGCAGCTCCCCGAAGTCTTTCTCATTATACTCACCACTGAAATTCACTCGGATGTGTTGGTGGGATGTGTGCTGGCAGGCGTAAACGGCTATTTGCGGAAGAACATTACACCGCAAGAACTCTTTACCCGCTTGCGCGGCGTAGCACGTGGAGAAGCTGCGATCTCACTCCACACGGCGGCGATTTTGATGGAACGGCTGAGGGTGAGTTGTACGCTGTGTTTGCGGGCTTCATCCAGTCCTGCGTTGACTCCGCGTGAGAGTGAAGTGCTGGAACTTGTGGCGCGCGGTTTGACCAACCGGCGCATCGGTGCGATCTTACAGATATCCGAGCACACCGTGCGTAATCATTTGTGCAACATCTATGCCAAACTTAACCTCAAGAATCGGTTGCAGGTGGCAGTGTATAGTGTCACGCGTGGACTGGTGAATCTCGATGACATGTCTTAAGGCACTATAGTTCACGTCATTTGTAACTACTGCTGCAAATGTATCCTTAGAATAGTATGGATGTACTGGTATGAAAGTTGATCTGGGTGTTCTATTCCATAGACCTGTGGTGAATAGGGCTGATAAAATCGATAGCGAGGTTGAAAAAAGTATTCAATAACTGTATTGCACTTAAAAATCGGTGAAAATATGGTACAAATGAACCAAAAAGGAGGCTCAACAGGTTTTATTTCGCGAGACTTTTCCGCTTGCTTAGGTAGGGCTTTGAATGTCGTAATTCCTCGGAGGTACTGTCGCTGGCAGCGTTTATGCGACTGGTATCCTGCCGGGGTTTTTGCATTCTATTGATCCTTAGCCTTAGAGGAGGTAGGCCCCCTTGAATAAGGCAGTTTCACGCAACGAGTTTTATGATCGGGTTGTGGACGCAACACCCGGTGGCGAGTTGCTGGCGCAGTGTCTTCAATGCGGGTCGTGTGGCGGATCGTGCCCTTCCGGGGCCGATATGGACCACACACCGCGCGGCGTGTTTGCATTAATCAGCGCCGGAATGGAAGACGAAGTGCTTGGTAGCAACACCCCCTGGTACTGCGTGTCGTGCTATGCCTGCACTACGCGTTGTCCACAACAAATCCCCATTACTGATATCATGTATACGCTCAAGGAAATGGCGATCCGCGCCGGACGTTACGATCACCCCAACGCTGCCAAGTTCTCAGAAACCTTCATCGGTTTCGTGGAGCAACGTGGGCGGAGTTTTGAAGCCGGGTTGGCAACGCGCTATCACCTGTTTCACCATCCCCAGCAAGTGGTTAAGCTCGGGCTGATGGGTGTTGGAATGCTGCGCCGTAACCGGTTGCCGCTGCGCCCGAAGTCGATCCGCGAGATTGACCAGTTGCAAGCGATCCTGAACAAGGCTAAGGCGATAGCGTCACAGGAGCAAAGCGCATGACAGGCAACGGACATACATACTCGTATTATCCCGGCTGCTCGCTCCAGCATGGCAACCACGCCTATGAAGTATCGACTAAGGCGATTGCTAAGGCACTTGGCTTTGATCTGGCCGAAATGGATGACTGGAATTGCTGCGGTGCGACCGAGTATTTTTCGGTCAACCGGCTGCCCGCGTACGCGTTGGTGGCGCGCAATCTGGCGCGTGCCGCTGATGAAGGCACAACCGAACTTGTGGTCCCGTGCAGTGCGTGTTTCTTGAATCTGTTCAAGACCGACAAGAACATGAAG
>CBEVZO010000523.1:0-3597 GCA_965554365.1 uncultured Anaerolineae bacterium | reverse complement strand
CAATAGGTGCTGCGCGCGTATAACGCGGTGTGGTTATGTGCTGTCCTGTCGTAGGCGCTTGATGATTTTGCCGAACAGGTTGATCTCTAGCGTCACGTCCGGGCTGTTCTCCAGCGGAGCCTGCCGGATCGTCAGGACTTCAACGCCAGGGTACACGCGCCCGTGATCGTAGCTTTCCAGCGCGCCGGGCGTGTCGATGTGGACCAGCAGCGGCAGGGCGTGCTGCTTGGCGTCGTAGAACTTCACGACACGCTCGAAGTTCTCTGCTGATAGTGCGATCACGAAATCGAACGGAATCGCGACATCAATATCATACGGATGCCGGTAGTAGCTGAGATCCATTTTGGCACGGTTATAGAGTGTAAGGAGTTGCACCAGCCCGTGCGCACCTTGCTGGTCGGGGACGATGACGGCCCCTTTGATTTTGTCGCTCATGTCATTACCCGCCAGTCAATGATCATTTATTGTATCTTACGAGAACCCTGAAGGCTTGGCAAGCTGATATGCGGGTGGCGGAGTATGATCTTTCATATCGATAGCAGGTTATATAGGTTTTTAATGGAGTTTTTAATGTGCCTTAAATGTAATCCGGCTATACTGATTATGGGGAAGATGACAACGTGTGTATTGTGACTTGGTGAGGGGAAGTAATATCATGAACGAGCAAGTATGCGAAAATTGCGAAAAACCTAATCCTGAAAATGAGATGTATTGTTTTTCCTGTGGGCATATTTTGCCTGCGGGCCGCGAGAAGATTGGGACCAATGCGCTGCCGGATAAAGAATTGAAACCGCAGTTGCGTTGGGGCACGGCGTATTTTGGTGATGAGTCACTGCTGCGGATTCGTGTGCGGGACGCAAATGCGTTGGTCGAAGTGGCGTTTGATGGCGATCTGGTGTTGGGCCGCGAGGTCGGCGATGTGACGCCCAATGTCAATTTGACGCCGTATGGCGCGCAAGACCTGGGCGTCTCGCGGCGGCATGTCAAGCTGACACGTGAGAGCGCGACAGTGATGGTGCAAGACCTCAGCAGCGTCAACGGGACGTTTCTCAACGGGCAAAAATTGCTCCCGTACCAGCCGCGCGTGCTGCGCAACGAGGACGAGTTAGCGCTGGGGCGGTTAGTGGTGCGCGTGTCGTTTGCCCGGACGCCCAGAGGATCGGAATCACGCAGTCAGAAGCCGCCGGTCGAATCAAAACCTACGCCCGGTCTCGATTGAGCGGCCATTTGGAACGCCATAGTTTGAGTTTGGCGTGAGTTTGCCTCAGCTTTAATTCCCCTTTCTGTACGAGGTTCGGGGGCGGACAGGTCGCAATAAAATTAAGATGCGGGGTTAACTTCTCGTAGGGGCGCTGTTCTACTGCGCCCATTGTTGATCGCAGTCCGCCCTGGGCGCGGCAGAGCAGCGCCCCTACGCGCGCACAAAATTGAGCGACAAATGAACCCTGTCCGCCCTTGAACCGGCCTGGGTTAGGGGGTGAGCGCCTAAATCGTCTTGAGCGTCCCCGCCTGACCCGGCGTGAGTACATCGGGGATCGCGTCCGCGCCGTCGGCGAAGGCTGCCGCGATGCCGCGCTGGATTGCGTCCCAGAAGGCGCGTGCGGCGGCGGGCTTGTCCTCCGCGAAACGTGCGATCCAGTCGTTGAGCACCGGATCGTCGAGGCCGTCGCGCTGCCATTGCAGCAGGAAGCCCTCGATCAGATCGGCAATGCGCGCGCTCTCCCAGAACACAGCTTTGGCGCGTTCGCGTTGATAGATCGCGTGGGCCAGTGCAAACTGCCGCTGTTTGTAGTCGATGTCCAGCGCGTAGTGCGCTTGCAGAATCTCGTCGGTGACGGCTTCGGCCCACTTGCGGTGGAAGCGACAGATGCCCGAATTGTCGCTGAACAGTTCGTACACCCAGCGCTCGACGTTTTTACGCCCCAACGCCTCCGGCGGCACGAAGTCCACGCCGTAGTAGCAGTAGTATTTGCCCATCAGCGGCATGTTGCTCAGCATCCCCGGCACCCAATATTGGTTGGGGACCATGCAGCCCTCATCGCCGTTCGCGAGATACACCGCGCGATCCACCGCCTCGATGCCCTGCCGGGCGAGGTCTTTGGCAGCGTCGCGAATCCCCTCACGGAAAAGCGCCGCTTCGGGCCGGAACAGCAGTGCGTTGATCAGCTTGATCGCGTATTGGGCATTGCGCATACTGTCGTCCACGCGGTCGAACTCCGCCGGGTCAGCGGTGAAGCGGAACACCAACTCACTGGCGGGCGGGAACCCGTATCCTGCCGGATCGATCAGCCCTTCCGCGACCAACTCCATGATCCACGCCAGCGTGCCGCCCAACTGGATCGCGTCGAAGCCCATCGCGTCGGCGTGGTGATTGACCGCTTCCGCCGCGCGCTGATCGAATACGCCGATTTGCGGGCCGAGCGCGTGGTACGGCTCGTAGTCCTTCTTGAACTTGCCGAAATACTTCTTGCAGACCACCGGGCAGGGTTCGCCGCAGTGGGTCTGCTGCTTGGCCTGGATCGTCTCGGTGTTGAACTGCGTGAGGTAGTGTTGCAGCACAAACTGGTCGTGCTGTTGCAGGCGCGTCTCGTCATCCGCGTAGACACTCTGGTAGTTGAAGCTAAGAATGCGCGCGTTCAGCGTTTTCATGTTTACACCGAACGTGCCGCCCGTCTCGAACTCCGGCGTGTAGCGGTATTTTGTCGTGACGGCAAGATCGGCCTGGATCGTCTTTTTGCCGAAGTGTTCCAGGAAGTATGCGTCGATCTCCTTCGAGTCGCGCAGGTCGGGATCGTCCCACTCGCCGCCGAAGACGCAGCCGACAATGTTGTGCCGCTGCAATAACTGGCTGCCGAGGCCACCGCGCCCGGCCCATTCTTCGGTGGGCGCGAAACGTTCCTTGTGCAGCGGGCTGGACCCGATCGCGCCTTCGCGGGTGTGCAGCGCCGCCGGTCCCACGCAGAAGATGCGCGCCTTGTGCGGTGGATACTCTGCGGCATAGCGGTCGTAGAGCGCCTGTTGCAGCGCGAAAAACCCGATCAGCGGCTCGCCGTCGGGGTCCGCGTAGCTGGCCCAGATGGGTTCGGGATTGATTGGCTCCAACCGCACCTGGATTTCGCCGTCCTTATGATTCAGCAGCAGCACCGACGGTTCGTGCGCCTGCCCGCGCAGCGCCACATAGTTGACGCCCACGCCGTGAAACGTGTACGCTGCGCCGCCCATGCTGGACACGTAGAAGCTTTCCCATTGCGGACTCCACGCGCAGAAAAACAGTCGCCGCGTGCCGGGAATGCGGCTCCCTGCCAGCAACCCCTCGCCGAACGTGAAGCTGTTGGGATACAACTGGTAACGCTGCCAGCCGTAATCGACTGGCCCCAATACCTCGGCCTCATCCATTGGGCGCAGATACCAGTGGCCGTTGTTCAGATGTACGGTCAGTTCGCGTTGCAACACGGGGTAGACCATGTGAGTCGCTCCTGTTGAGTTAGCACCAAGCGTAGAGGCAATTCACGAATTGCCTGATGCGTGACAGACTGTGCATTTATTCTTGCTGTGCGATACTGTTATCAAATGCTTCGATCCATAACTTGCCATCCG
>CBEVZO010000522.1:0-3600 GCA_965554365.1 uncultured Anaerolineae bacterium | reverse complement strand
TATACGCTATCGCGCCTGTCGGGCGTTCGAACAACGATACCGTCACGTCAATGCGGGCTGGCTCATCGTTTGGACAGTCGGTGTCGGGTTTGAACACGCGAACCTCGCGCGCGATCAAGCCCATGCGTCGCCCGGTGTGGTCGATCTCGCCCGCGAGTTGGCTGGCGGCGGCGGTTCCTGCTGTGCGGTAAAAGTCGATCAGTTCCGCCAGCGTGACAGAGAGCGATTCGTCCGGGTCTGACGTGTAGTTGTTATATAAAGTGGTCCAGCGTGCGGACGATGGAATCATGAAGGTCAGGTTCACGGCATCCAGATCGGCGGTGATCAACTGCTCGAAGGTCATGCCAGGGGGCACAGGTGTGGGCGGGATGTTGATTCCGGTCATGACATCGAGTGCTTCCACGCCCTGCATGAGTTGTTGCGTCAGGTCCAGGCTGATTGCGTGGCCCAGGTCGGGGCTGGCGTCGGCACTGACTTTGACCGACGTGAGGAACAGCATGCCCCAGTATTCAAAGAATATGCCGGTGTTCCATTCGCCCTGCGCAAAGCAGTCGCCCTCGAACGGCGTGGTCGGTGTCAGGTACCAGCCGTGTACCGCGTCGGCTTCAGTGAGCGTGTAGCCGATAGCCTGGAAGAAGCCGCGCACCAGCGGATCGTCAATGAAGGCGCGCGCGTCGGCGGATGAGGCGAGTTGGCTGATCTCAACGCCGATAGCGGCGACATCTTGCCCCAGTGTGCAGGTGCTAAACTCAATCGCGTAATCGGGCTGCCAGTTGTAGGTTGAGCGTATGGTGCTGAAGCGCAGACTCGCGTCCGCGCCGATCTCGGTTGCCAGTTCGCGTTCAGTCACGCTGAGGTCTTCCGGGATAAATGGCTCAACGTTCTGGGCTTGACTGTAGGGGGCGGGCAAGTCCTCCGGCGCGAGTAGCAGACTCAGGAATTGTGTCTGGGTCAGGCGGGGGAGTTCCAGGGTTGAGTCCGTGATCTGGGCTGTGCCGGAGGTCGAGGCATTGTCGTCAGAGGACTCATCGTCCGCTATAAACGTGGTATACCCAAAATACCCGCCGACACCAATGGCTGCCAGGACGATCAGGACGATAAGCAGGTCGAGCAAACGTTTAGCCACGAGTTGTTACTCCCTTACCAAGAAACGCTGCATGATGTGCATGATGATTTACCTCACCCCAATAGTCCCGCGTGTGCTTCGTATACGACCTCCACCGCGTGGCGCGGGGACTGTCGTGTGTGGTTTTCTCCCCCTCTCCGGCTTGGCGGGAGAGGGGGTTGGGGGGTGAGGTTTGCTAGTTCCCTGCGTCTTCGATGGGCGCGCGAACCAGGTCCACAAACCGCGCGATGACGGTTGCGCCGCCCCCGGCGTTGATCTGGTAGACCATCGCTTCATGGATCAGATCGCCGTTGCCGAATGCCGCGCCTTTCAGTTGTCCACTGACCAGCGGGAACGGCGCGCCTGCCAGTAGCCCGATCTGCACATCTGCCGCCGTGATGCCCACATTTTGCATTACCGCGCGCAGATACCACAACGCATCATACGATGCGGCGCTGAGCGGGCCGGGCACGTTGCCGAACGCTTTGACGTAATCATCAAGGAACGTGCGCGTCGCTGCGCCGGGGTAGGCGTAGGACCATGAGGTCATGCCCAGCACTCCGGCGCTGAATTCGGCAGGCAGTTCACCGGTCTGTGCGGCTTCGGCGGCGTGGCGATAGGCGAATGTGCCTACCCAGCCGCGTTTGCGCAGCACGCTGAGCAGTGTGGCGGCGTCACCCTGTGGCCCCCACATCACAATCGCTTCGGGGTTCACGTCGATCAAGCCTGTGGCTTCGTCCATCAGGCGGGCGGCGTCGGTGAGCTGTATTTTGGCTGCGGGATTGATGTCGTATTCGTCCAGCGCGCTGATGAATGTCAGTAGGCCGCTGGTGGCGCTCGACGTGGTTTGCACGAGCGCAATCGACGTAAGTTGCAAGTCCTCGACCATCACCGCCGCGAGCGCGCTGCTATAGACGCTCTCCGGGGCGACGAGGCGGAACAGCAGGTCTGACGTATCGTTGTCGGTCAGCGGATCGTTGGTCGAGCCGGTCAGGATCGGGATGCCTGCACTAAGCAAGGTCTCGATACCTTCAGCGGTCAGGAGACTATGGTTGTCCGGGCCGAGGATCGCCACAACGCCCTGCGTGTTGAGTGCGACAACCGCGCTGGCGAGTGTGTCCAGGGTTGGTGTGGCTTCGAGCGTGACGAGTTCGATTTGGAATAGGCTGCCGTTCGCTGCCGTGAAGCCGCCCATCGCGTTGATCTGGTCAATGGCAAGTTGTGCGCCCTGGGCCGCGTCGGTATTCGCCGGGCCGAGATACCCGACGCGAATTCTGCCGGTTTGCTGCGGGGCCGGGGCGGCACTGGCGGCGGGAGCTAACACGCCCGTCAGGGTCAGCGCGAGTATAAGCATGAGCGCGAGAATCCAGCGTTGGCGAGTGTTGGGCATATCGACCCTCCTTTAGGGGAGTGAATCCACAGGTTGTGTCCAGTGATTGCACGTTGATTAGCGTGTGTTCTAGCCTAACTATGCACCAGAACGGGATTTGCCACAACTTTCGGCTGACAGTGGTGCAGATCAGTGGCTCCGCAGAATAGCGCGCAGGCCGCGTTTCGACTAGGATTACGAGAACTGGAGTCGCCGCAACTTGCAGCACGCACGCGAGAGGAGCGTTTTGTCACGATGACGCATGATGAGCATCACGATCAACCACACGATCAGCCAAATGACGCCAACGGGGACGATTTCGAGTTCGAGATTGATCCGCTGGACATTACGCCCTATCAGCCGGATGCGGCGAGTGCATCTGATAAACCGGAGCCGGTGCAGGAACCGGAAGACGTGGGGCCAGAGACGGTTGTGCCGCGCATTCCTGTGCCCCCGGCAGCCGACGAGTCCTTGCCTGCCGCACCGACGCCGCCACGCGTGCCGGTATCTCCAACGGCGGACGATGTGCCGCCCGCTGATGGGGTTCCGGCTGTGCCCATGTCGGAGACGTTCGCGGGGGATGTATTCGGTGCGCCGTCCGCAGAGCGTGATACAACACGCGATACGGGGCGTGATGCCGGACGTGATATCTTTTCATCGCCGCCACCCCCGCCACCACCACCACCACCTCCGGCAGTGTCCGACGATGAGTTTGATTTTCTGTTGAAACCGAAGGGAAAACCCAAACGCAAACGTAAGCACGATGCGGATTACGATCCGGCGTATGCGCGCTCGTTTACGTGGTTTGAGGCATGGATGCAGGCGATCTCGCAGCCGAGGCCGGACGCGTATGAAGAACTGATCGCCAGATCCGCAGGCGTCAATGCGGCGTGCGATGAACTGGATCGCGATCACTTATATCATCTCGTCGATTTTGAGTGTGTGTGCTTGGTTCGCGATTGGTACGTCGTATGTTAACGCGCCTAATATCGGGAGCATGTTGTGCTGTATGCCGTTCCTTGTGGCACTGGGCATTGTGCTGGGGGTGATTGGCCTGATCATCTACTTCGGCGTGATGCACATCGTCGCGCGCATTCTGGGCGGCACGGGGCGCTTTGATGACATG
>CBEVZO010000521.1:0-3604 GCA_965554365.1 uncultured Anaerolineae bacterium | reverse complement strand
ACTGAACCCCGGCACGGTCGGCGCACCCATTGATGGACAGGGCGATGCGAGTTATTTGCTGCTAGAAGCGCGTGCGGGCGTGTGGCATCCCACATTTCGGCGCGTGGCGTATGACGAGGCCGAGGTATTGGCGGAATTGGCGCGCGTGCGTTACGTCGAGGAATGTGGCGTGATTGCGCATCTGTTTGTGGAAGAATTCAGAACCAGACGTCTGCACATTGCGCCGTTTGTACGGTGGCACGCTGCCGAATGCCCTGACGAGCCGTTGACCCTGGCGCTGCTGGACCAGTTTACTGATGAACTGCGCCGCGCCTATGCCCCGCCCGCGTATCTGGACGCAGAGCAAGCCGCGCCCCACCCCCACGCGTGAACTTCTCTGCGGTAGGCGGCTAGAGCTGCGCGCACAGGGCGTCCGCGACCTGTGCGACATGATCAGTAGGCAGTTCGGCATACATGGGCAGCGACAGCACCTCACGCGCGGCTTGCTCCGCGTGCGGGAATGTGCCTGCTGCATAGCCCAGGTTTTGATACGCGGGCAGTTGGTGAATTGCATACGGGTAGTGGATGCCGGTTTGAATGTCGCCGTCATGCAGCGCGGCGCGCACCCGATCACGGGCGGGAGTACGGATCACGTAGAGATGGTAAGCGTGCTGCCGGTCGTTTAGCGTCACGGGGAGTTGCAGCCCGGTATCCGCCAGTAGATCATGGTATTGCTGCGCACGCTCACTCCGTGCTGACAGCCAGCAGTCCAGATGGCGCAACTTCACCCCCAGGATGGCCCCTTGCAGCGCCGGCATGCGGTAGTTGAAGCCTTTGAGAACGTGTTGGTGCTTGCCGTCCTGTCCCCAATCGCGCAGCATCCGCAGCGTGCGCGCATAGGCTGCATTCCGGGTCACAACGGCTCCCGCCTCGCCATACGCGCCAAGATTCTTGGCGGGATAAAAGCTGAAACAGGCCAGATCGCCCAAACTGCCCACGCGCTGCCCATGATACGTCGCGCCGTGCGCTTGCGCCGCATCTTCGATCACCGCGATCTTGTGGTGGCGGGCGATCTCAAGTATAGGATGCATGTCGGCGGGCTGCCCGTAGAGATGCACGGGGATCACAGCTTTGGTGCGCGGCGTGATGGCGGTTTCAAACTGCGCCGGGTCCAGGCAGCAAGTGTGCGGATCGATGTCTACCAACACAGGCGTGGCTCCAGTGTATTCAATGGCGGCAACCGTCGCGACAAAGGTGAACGGCACGGTGATAACCTCATCGTCCGGCCCGACTCCGGCAGCCAGCAGCGCCAAATGCAATGCGCTAGTCCCCGAGTTTACTCCCACCGCGAAATCAGTCTGGCAGTACGCCGCGAAATCGCGCTCGAAGGCCGCGACAGCCTCCCCCAACACAAACTGACCACTGCGCAGCACACCCTGCACCGCCGCCTGGATGTCGTCTTGAAGCGCAGCATACTGGACGTTGAGATCAACAAATCGGATCACGGATCATGCTCCCGATGAAATTTGTAGCGTGGTCGAATCGACGAGATTATAGCGCGCGGTGGGGCAGGTGCGATTTTTGCGCCGTTGGGTTACCCTTGTGGAGCCGCGATTTTATGCTAGGAGAACACGGAGCCGCTATGCCGCCCTCAACTGACCACATTCCCGCGCCCTTGCGCATGGACAACAATGCTTTTGCGTACCGTACCATGACTGAACGGATGCCGCAGATTATTTGCACGGTGCAGGCGAACAATCCCGATTACCCTGCGACGGTGCAGCAGGCGTTGGATGCCCTACACGACGCGTTGGTGCATGACGGGCCGCTTCCGATGCTCGCGACACAGCCTGTCCCGCCGCCGGACTATGCCGCGTGGCACACCGTGTATCAGGCGCAGCGCGGCGAGCGTGATGAATTAACATGGCTGGGCGTGGAATGGTTTTTCGCGGAGACATTTTTCTTCCGGCACATCATCCAGGCGGTGCGCTGGTACGAAACGGGTCGCGATCCGTTTGCGCCCCAGAAACAAGCGGAATTCGCCGAGGCGCGGTTCTGGGAACAGGTCCACGCGGCACTGGCCGTAGAGGGCGATTTTGCGGAGCGGTTGGCGGTGCTGTTTGCATTTGTGCTGTGGGGCAACCGGGCGGACCTCAGTCACCCGGCGGGATCGTTGGTGGCGGACGAGGCGGCGGATGATGATCTGCTGGTCGATGATCGCGCCACGTTGGTGCGGCATGTGATTGCCGCAGACCCGCAGACGCCGCACACGATCCACGTCATCGCAGATAACGCGGGCATGGAATTGACGATGGACCTCGTGCTGATCGATCACCTGTTGTCGGACAACCGCTACCGGGTGGTGCTGCACACGAAACTACATCCGACCTACGTGAGCGATGCCACGACCCATGACGTGTGGGACACGCTGGACGTGTTGGATGCACACGGGGGCGCTCCGGCAGCGTTGGCGCAGCGATTACGGGGGGCGTGGCAAGCGGCGCGCTGGCGTATCGTGCCTCATCCCTTCTGGACGAGCAGTTCATTTTTGCCTGCACTGCCCCCGTTGCTGCATGAGGTATTCAGCGGCGCGCACCTGGTGCTGCTCAAAGGGGACGCGAATTCCCGGCGCGCGGTGAGCGACGTGCTGTGGCCCCCGGAAATCTCGTTCGTACAGGTGATGGACTATTTCCCGGCTCCGCTGGCGGCGCTGCGCAGTCTGAAAAGCGATGCGCTGGTCGGTGTGACGGTGGCGCGACGGAACGCACTCGACGCACAGTCCGACGTATGGCGCACCACCGGGCGTTATGGCGTGATCCAGTTTGCTGCGCGCTGAGTGAGAAGTGATGCGTTGGGCGCGGCAGAGCAGCGCCCCTACGCCTCGTCCAACTTGCTCTGCACGCTGTGTAGTTTGTCGTTCATCGTCTGCGCGCGGTCGGTGCGCGTCCCGGCCTTGATGACGGTTGAAATGCGCGGCGCACCCATCGCGTGCAGCACTTCGTGGCAGCGCCGGATCGCGGCGAATACAGTATCCCAATCACCCTCGATATTGGTTCCGTTGGCGTGCAACTGGATCGTGAGGTCGGTTTCTTCCAGTACGAGATGGCACGCCGCCACGTAACGCGACAGCGACACCCCGACGCCAATGGGCACAATCGTCAAATCTACAATGACTCGCATAGTTTTTATCCTCACATTGCTGGACGCGACGTTACGCGGTCCACTCGCGCTCGACAAGCCACGCCGCAATCGCATCGATCACTTCCGCCGGGCGTTCGAGCGGGAAGTTGTGCCCCGCGTCTTCGATCACTACGAGACGCGCATCGGGAATCTGTTCGGCCAGCGTGATACTGAATTTGAGCGGGACCATGCGGTCCGCGTCCGACCCCAGCACCAGCGTTGGCGCTGTGATCTGTTCCAGATAGGGTCGACCGTCAAACGCCCGGCACGCCAGATAATCCCCCTGCAACACTTCCGGCGCGACGGACGCCAACCGCTCGCGCCCGGCGGCTTTGGCGCCGTCGGCGATATCGACGCCCCACGACCACTCCGTGAGCCAATCGACCGCTGCGGCATGATCTTCAATGATGCGCTGCGTCAACGTGGGGTCAACCGCGAATTTGCT
>CBEVZO010000520.1:0-3606 GCA_965554365.1 uncultured Anaerolineae bacterium | reverse complement strand
GGCCTCACCCCCCGGCCCCCTCTCCATCCAAGACGGTTGATCTCGCTGGCGCTCGATGCAACCTATGGAGAGGGGGAGTCGCGGCACAAAACTGCGTGCATTTCCCCGTTCTCCGCGTGTAGGAAGGAGGCTGGTGGGAGGGGTAACCCAAAGCTGCTTGCCTGACAGGTTGTTCGTGACCCTGTGGTCTGGATAAGCCTTGCCGGACACGATGTGACCCACTATACTTTGACACTGCTGAATTGGCGACATCTGGATAGAGGCAAAAGCTACGTGGCGACACTAAACAAGGGTATGAAAAAGACGCGGCGCTCGTTTTTTGGGCGCATCGCTGATATGTTCGGCGGGACGGACATTGACGACGATACCTGGGAAGAGATCGAGGAATTGTTGGTGCAAGCGGATGTGGGGGTGAAGGTGACGATGCAGTTGATCGACACCATGCGCAGCCGGGTACGTCGCCAGAACATCAAGCGCCAGGATCAATTGATCGAGGCGTTGAAAGAGGAACTCGGCAAACTATTGAGGGAGCCGACCCCGCTGAATCTGAGCGGGCGCGAGCTGTCGGTGGTGTTGGTCGCGGGTGTCAACGGTTCCGGCAAAACCACGAGCATCGGCAAGCTGGCGTACCGTATGAAGCTGAACAACCGCAAGGTCATTCTCGCGGCGGGCGATACGTTCCGCGCGGCGGCGATTGACCAGCTTAAGCTATGGGGCGAACGGGCCGACGTGCCGGTGATCGCGGGCCTGCCGGACAGTGATCCGGCGGCGGTGGTGTATGACGCGATCAGTGCGGCGCGGTCACGCGGAGCCGAGGTGTTGATCGTGGACACGGCGGGGCGACTGCATAGCAACTTTAATCTGATGGCCGAATTGACGAAAATCCGCGACGTGCTGCGCAAAGTGATTCCCGACGCGCCGCACGAAACGCTGTTGGTATTGGACGGCACGACCGGACAGAATGCGCTGACGCAGGCGAAGAAGTTCCAGGAAGAGGTGGATGTGACGGGTGTGGTTGTCACCAAGCTGGACAGCACCGCGAAGGGCGGGATGCTGTTCGCGATCCAGTCTGAGTTAGAGCTGCCGGTGCATTACATTGGCATCGGTGAGTCGCTATACGATTTGGTATTTTTCAATCCCGCGCAGTTTGTGGATAGTCTGTTCGCGGACGACGAAGACGAGTAGGACGCAAAAGCGGGCTTTTAGCGGTTAGCTTTTGGCATTTAGCAAAAGGCAGACGCGTGTTGCCAATGTTGGCGGCGTGGAGCATAGGTTTTTGCTAACAGCCAATCGCTAATTGCTAATGGCTGCGTTGAGAGGAGTAGGAATGATGGAAGCATTAGTGGGTCGTTTGAATGCGCTGCGCCGTACGGTCGAGAACCTTATGGAGCGTCTTTGACATCCCTAAACTGACTGACGAACTGAGACACCTCGAACAACAGTCCGCCGAGCCGGGATTCTGGGATGATCCACAGCGCGCACAGAAATCGATGCGGAAGCTCTCGCGGTTGAAGCGCACAGTCACGCCCTGGCATAGCACGATGCAGCAGCTCAACGACGCGGTTGAGTTGGCGGAAATGGACGACGATGAACTCACGGCGGATTTGACCGCCGAGGCTGATGAACTCGCGGCGGTCGTGGGCCGGTTGGAGTTCCGCGCGAAGCTCAGCGGCAAGTATGACACCGAAGATGTCTATCTCGCGATCCATTCGGGCGCGGGAGGCACAGACGCGCAAGACTGGGCCGCGATGCTGCTGCGGATGTATCTGCGGTGGGCGGAACGGCGTGGGTTCAAGGTTGATGTGGTGGATCAGATGCCTGGTGATGAAGCCGGGATCAAGTATGCGACGCTGGCGATCCAGGGCGATTACGTCTACGGGTATGCTAAGTCGGAGCGCGGGGTACACCGATTGGTGCGCCTGAGTCCGTTTGACTCCAACAACCGTCGCCACACATCGTTTGTGCTGGTCGAAGTCTGGCCGGATGTGCAGGACGATATCGACGTCGTGATCGAGGACAAAGACCTGCAAATCGATACGTTCCGCAGCAGCGGGGCGGGGGGCCAGAACGTCCAGAAGAACGAGACGGCGGTGCGGATTACGCATACTCCGACCGGGCTGGTGGTGAGTTGCCAGAACGAGCGCAGCCAGGCGCAGAACAAAGATCGCGCCATGCAGGTGCTTAAGATGCGGCTCCTTGACCTCGAACGCCAGAAGCAGGACAAGGAATTTGCGCAGTTGAAGGGCGATCATGTCAGCGCGGGGTGGGGCAACCAGATTCGCTCCTACGTGCTGCACCCGTACCAGATGGTGAAGGACTTGCGCACCAGTCATGAAACTGGGCAGACGCAGGCCGTGCTGGATGGCGATCTCGACGCGTTCATGGAGGCGTTCCTCCAACACACGGTGGGCATAGATAACTAAATCTAGCGTAGGATATCGGGGCGTGTGAGCAATCATGCGCCCCGTTTGTTTTGGGGTGTCTCTGCGTAAGTGCGAAATTGTGTATTGACGTGGATCGCCCGGCCCACAATGGACGCGCAGAAAACACTGCGTCGGCTACATACAAGTCGGACCGTGAAACGGCCCTTGATTGTGCGGCATGTGAGGGCGCTTTAGCGTGCTTTGAGTTTGACTAGCTGCGGGGTTCACTCCGCAACGTCTGTTTGGGAGTCAACGACATAGGACACGGATGAAAAGCTGAGATGGGCGGGGCGAACTTGTCAAAAACTCACGGTGTGTGTAACACTAGGCAGCATGGAACTGAGAGTTTTTTTTGAGCGAATATGCAGGGAGAGCAGACGATGACGGAAGACCAGCAACCCACAATGCAAGAGCGTAGCGCGGCAGTGCGTGCGCGGTTTGACGAACTACGCGACCAGATCGACATGAGCGATGTGACCAGTGCGTTGGGCGACATCACGACTAAGATCGCGGGGCTGCCGGGTGAGATTGCGGGGCTGCGCGAACGGAAGTATGCGTTTGCGGGCTATCTCGAACGTAAAGCCGAAGTCCTCAAGACGCAGTGGGACGAGGTGCGCGGCAAGGTGCAATCGACAGTGCGGCAGGAAGTGGAGCGCGCACAGGCGCAGCTTGGCGAACTGGACGAGATGTGGCAGGGCATGGAAAAACAGTGGAGCGACGAGGGCAAGGCGAAAGTCCTCAGCCAGATCGAGTTGGCGATTGAGAGCGCGGAGCAAGCGGTCGCCGGAGCCAAAGAGCGCATCAAGGGACTGTATGGGAATGTGCCGGACAACGTGCAGCAGACCCAGCACCAGTTGGGGCAGATCGGTGGCTTCCTGGCGCTGGCGGAAGCCTCCACTGCGGACTGGACGCCCACCGAAGCGCTGTTCATCGCGCACAAGGGCGAGTGGCAGAAGACCGGTAAGGATAAGAAAGACCCCGATGGCTACATTTTCCTGACCGACCAACGCCTGATCTTTGAGCAGAATGAGAAGGTCGGCGGGCGCATGGGCTTTGGCGGAGAGCAGATGCAGGAAGTATTGTTCGCGATCCCGGTGGGCGCGATCACCGAGGCCAAAGCGGAGAAGAAGGGGATGCTCGGCGGGATCGACCTGATTCATCTCACGCTGAGCGAAGGCGATTA
>CBEVZO010000519.1:0-3614 GCA_965554365.1 uncultured Anaerolineae bacterium | reverse complement strand
GGTTGCTCTAACGCCATGCTCTGATACGCGTGTGTCATGATCGCGCCCGCCTCATTCGTGCGCTCACGCAGCGCCAGATACCCCACCAGTTCGTCGTACAGCCACAGTTCACCCAACGTAGGGTGATTCATCGCCTGCGTGGTGACAAAATAGTAGCCTGCCATTTCCACGCCTTGCAGCGTACACACAAACGCCACTTCGCCCGCGCTGACATACATCGACTGATCATCGATCAAGCCGGAGATGTCTTCTAGCTCGCGCTGCGCAGTGAATTCCAGCGTATCGCAACTCTCCCCCAGCGCCCACTCGACCAGCGCCCGCGCAGCTTCCGCACCCGTCTGATAATACTGCACCATGATCATGAAACCGCTGTCGTTATACATCACCGACCCCGCCGGATACCCCTGCGCCTCCAATTCGGCGGTGGGCTGCAAGAACCAGTTGACTTCCGCGCGCCCGATGTTGATCATCATCATCTGATCAGGCGACATCATCTGCACGAGGGGCCGCCATGTGTCCGCAATCGTGAACAGCCCGCCGTCCACGCTCCACCCCGCAGGCACGTCCAGCGTAAATGCCCCCGCAAGCGGGTCGGTCCAGCGTTGATAGGTGATGCTCGCATCGTACTGCCCACCCGGCTGCGTCCCTGGCTGCGTCCCATTGTCATAGTTGACTGTACCCAAAATCGCCATCAGCACAGGCCACATAGCGTCATACTGTGTATCCGGCGTGGCAGCGACGAACAGCAACCCGTTACCGGCCTCCACCTGACACGCTATCCCCGCCGTGCCCATCCCCGTGCCGACGCTGTAACTCAACGAAGCCTCAACCTGATCCGGCTGTGTCCCAATCTGCTGCGTTTCGAGGGTGACGGCTTTCGGCAGCACCTCTGTGAACACGCCGGGAACATCTTGCGCACACTGCGCGGCAGTGTATCCGGCAGCGGTGGGGAACGAATAGACGATCACAAAACTGGTTTCGAGTACGTCATAGATGAGGATCAATCCATCCTGCGCTTCGAGCGTCCAATCAGCCGGATACGACAACGTAATGCCCGACGGATCGGTATGTTGGAGCCAAGTCCCATCCTGCGCGAATGCCGGACGCGATCCCACGCCCACCACCGCCACAACGATCAATAGCAACACAACCACTACACGCCACGTTAACCTTAGCATATCAAGCCTCCTGAACACCCTGGTCCCAGATCAAACGTGTTTCCATTATAGGCGTAATCGTCACAAACAGGGTGTAAAAAAACACCGGGGTCGCACAATGTATCGCGCGCCCCGGTTGATCATCATTATGCGGTTGCGTGCAGCAGTCTACTGCACCGTGCTGATTAGGCGATGCTCCGCCAGCCCGCTGAGCAAGCCGCTTTTGCCCTCGATAGGATCACCAATCTCGATGCCGCCATCCCCAATAGAATAACTGTAGATCGCGATGTCGTGCGCTGTCGAGCGCATCTTGAGGACCACGATCCCACGCTCGATGGCGCTGTCGATTTCCAGATAGCGCAGCAGAATCAGGCTATCCACCACAAACGAGAGCCGTCCGCGCTCCTGGTTCGTGAAGTCCGAGCGCATTTCCTCGCCCAGATACAACACCGTCACACCTTCACGCCGGAACGCGCTGGTCACTTGATGATAGGTGCGGCGCAGTTCGTGGTCGTCGGTGATCACCTGTGTGAAGTGTGTCAAGCTGTCCACCACCACACGTTTGATATCGTAATCGTGCAACGTGCGCAGCAGCTTACTCTCCGGCGTGGCAAGACTCTGCATCAGCACATGCGGCGACGTGAATAACATCCGCAGCGTGCCCTCTTCCTCATACGCTTGCAAGTCCCAACCCAGGCTCGTCGCATCGCGATACAGCGATTGGGGAAACTCCTCAAACGAGATAAACATGCCCGCCTCGCCTCGGCGCGCGCCTTCGAGCAAATATTGGAGACCGAAGGTCGTCTTACCTGTGCCCGGCGCACCGCGCAGCAGCACGGCAGACTCCGGCACCAAGCCGCCGTCGATCATATCATCGAATTTGGGAATGCCAGTTGATACACGCTCTGAATCCGACATAAGCCCTCCTGTCACGCACAAGCAATTAGCAAGCGATCAATACGGATGATTCTGCACAAACTCTACTAGCGCCACGTTGGTGTCGCAAATATTGCCCGTCTCCACGACGACCAACTCCGAGAGCAAGCCGCCAGTGGGACTTTTGACGCGCAAGGTGTACGTCGCCGTGCGCGGCGCAGCACCCAACGTGAACTCAAACCCGGATTCACCCCAACGTGCGGCTGACCCGGAAAACTGCACCTGTCGGAAATTATCACCCTCAATCTGGACCGCCAATCCGGGCAACGGTTCCCCGACCAACCCGGTCACGGTCCCCGCGATGCTCAGCCATTGGCAACCCTGATCACCGGGATTGGATATATAACGCACATCCCGATAGGTGAAGGGAAACGGCGAGCGCGTCGGTGGGACAACCAACGCAGCGGGGGGTGTGTTGGCGCTGGGCACCACCGCCCCACTACCATCATCCAGCGGCGCAGAGGTCGGCAACTGCTCCGACGGCAAAGTCGGCGCGTTTCCATTCCCCCCGGCGAGAACCTGCGTCGGCATGGCGGTAGGCGTGTGGGAGGCCGTCGGCGTCACGGTGACGGTGGCAGTCATAGTCGCAGTGCTGGTCGCGGTCGCGGTGGATGTACCGGTGACGGTCGGCGTGAGCGTCACCGTCGGCGTGAGCGTCACCGTCGCGGTCGGCGTATACGACGCAAGCTGCACGATGGGCGGCACAGTCGGCGGCGGAAACGGGTTCAGCGACGTTTCGGGATCATTGAGAATCAGCACCATGACCGCCGCCACACTCACTGTCAGCACCAAAAACAGCACGGTGATCACGTCATAGAGGGAAGTGCGTTTTTGCGGCATAGGTTGCCTGTGAGTCTCCTGAGCGTGCGACGATCACGCGCGCCACCGGCAGCATTCCATCGGCTCCGGCAGCGCGGTGCATTGTGGCACACAAATTTATTGATAGGGGCGGGTCATGATGAAATTGACCTGCGCCAGATTTTGCTGGCAGACGCCAGGGAACACCAACTCGACCGAAGGTGATACCGGCGCACCGTTGGCCCATAGCTCGACCGTGTAGCGACCTTGTGCGGGTTGGCTGCCCAACACAATCTCCCACCCGGACGGCCCGTAAAACTGGTTCGTGCCAGCCAGCGTGGTGAGTTCGGTGATCCCCTCACCGCGCACACGCACCTGTACACCGATCACCGCTTCGCCGGTGTTCGTGATGACCTGCCCAGATATCCCTTGCCAGTTGCACCCGGCAGGATTCGCGAAGTTCTCACGCAGCATGATCGAATCCGGCTGCACCCTGAACGGGTAGACTGAGGTGGCTGTCGGCGATGGCCCGGTCGGTGTCGGCGAGAATGTCGGCGTCAGCGACGGTGTAGATGTATGCGTCGGCGTCGGCGTCAGCGTTGGCGGGACCAACGTATTGGTCGGCGTCAGCGACGGCGTCAGCGTCGCGGGCGGCGTATCTGTGGGCGTCCACGTCAGCGTTGTGGTAGCGGTGGGCGTCAATGTGAACGTCGGCGTTAAGGT
>CBEVZO010000518.1:0-3617 GCA_965554365.1 uncultured Anaerolineae bacterium | reverse complement strand
TCCATCCGAGACATTTTGTTGCGCTGGCGCTCAACGAAAATTATGGAGAGGGGGATCCCCTCGTCGATGCTGCGCAGTAGCGCCTGGACCTGGGTGGGGGTTGGGGCCGTCTGACAAACCATAAAACTAGCATAAGGCTCGATTCGAATCCACATAAGACGTACTATTGTGACTGAATTATCATAGCACGGGAAACGTAGCCGTCCAAGTCGGGGTTCTTCCCGTGACAAATAGATATATCAAATGCGCGTTTGAAAATATGAAGGTTTCATGAAATGTGTGCAATTGGGGTGCGAAGGGGTTGATTCTGGACGTGGCTCGTGTTACTATGATGACACTATCGTATCCTGTCATTCAAGGAGAACTCATTATGCTTTATATGCCTCGCGAAGAAGGTCAGGGCCTCGTTGAGTACGCTCTGATCCTGGTGTTGGTTGCCGTGGTTGTGATTATCATCTTGGCCCTGCTTGGCCCGGCCATTGGTAACATCTTCTCGAACATCGTCGAGAACCTGTAAGTCTCAGGATACTGAACTACATGTCGAACCCCGTACCCATGCGGTACGGGGTTCGCGTTTGTATGGCCCCTGTGCGTTGATTCGTTTCCCCCACAGCTACCCCCCATCCGCTGAGAAATCGTAGGGCAACTGCGCCGGTTTTTGGGTACACTCGGTAGTGTTGGCATTTTTTACTCACAACATGGCTTGTCCCTAGGCACAAATGTCAACACGGCCTAGGCACGTGTTGGCGGTCGGCTGAACGCTGATACACACACCTATAATGACGCGCGGTAAGGAGAACTCAGTATGCGTGTAGCGACTCGTCTGTCAGGCCTAATCCTGCTCAGCCTGCTGCTAACGCTGTCGGCATGTGGTACGTTCACGGGCAGTGATGAGATCGCCGATCTTGAAACGCAGAGCGCCCAACTCCAGGGCACGATTCAGGTACTAGGCACACCCCAACTCACCATCGAGGCACTGGAACAGGCCTCAACCCAAAATATAATCTTCCGCGCGCAACTCACCCAGTCCGCATTTGAGTTATTTGAGGCGCAATCGACGTTAACGGTGATTGAACTCACGGGCGGCCTGCCTGGGTCAACTGCGCCGAATGCGGGTGCGCCGGCTGTCGCTGTTGCCCCACCTGCTGGTACAACGGCTCCTGCGGTTCCCCCTGGTGATCAAGCGGTGGTGCTGCCCACGCCTACCCCTTCGCCCACCAGCGCGCCGACGAGGTTCACCGGCACAGTGGTGGGTACGGCCCTGGATGACGACGATTGTGCGATGGGCATCGCCTCGCGGTTTGAGGTTGCGGACCTCCCCCGGCTGTTTGTGAACACGCGCATCGACTACTTGCCCGCTGGATCACTGGTGGGCGCGCGGTGGTACGTCAACGGACAGTTGTACTTTGACGAGGTTGAGTGCTGGATTCCGGATGAGGAGTATCGCGACATTTGCGCGTGGTGTGCCGTTGATCCTGATGGCCCGACGTTCCCCACCGGCATCTGGACGGTAGAATTGTATCTCAACAGCCAGTTGCTCTCTCAAACGCGCTTTGAGTTGACCGAGCCTGCGCTTGAGTGATGGAGCGGCAGTGCGGCGTAGTAACCGCACCTCATGCGAGCGTTTTGTACCGGGATCACGCATGGCGCGGGTCCCGGTTTTTGCGGGGGTGCGTTTCAGATGCCAGGCAAACTTACGGGTCTCGGATTTGCCCCTCCCTAAATCCCTCCCCGCAAGCGGAGAGGGACTTCAAACTCATCCCCGCGACCGGCTCCCCCTTTCTCTGCCTGCGGAATCGTGATCGCAGATCACGCGGGGGCATGGGGGGATAGGGGCAAACCGCGCGGCAAGAAAACAGCGCCTAAAACTTGAAATGCACTCACTTGCGCACACAGTACTAACCGGCCTATAATCAAATTAGGATTTGATTAATCATACACGTTGAGTTCAGGGGGCAAGTATGCCGCGCAAACCTGCGGATCAAACTGTCCACGCGGAAGAAATCATCCGTGCGGCGGCGCTGGTGTTTCATCGCAAGGGCTATCACGGGTCCACGATGGCTGAGATTGCCGCTGAGGTTAATCTCACGGCGGGCAGTCTGTACCACCATTTCCCTAGCAAACAGGATTTGCTCGTGGCGGTGTTGGATGCGGGCATGGCACAGATCACCGCTGAGGTGCAAACGTTGGTGGGACTTGACGGGCCGCCTGCCGACGTGCTGCGGCAGATTGTGCATTTGCATGTACGCAGCATCATCGAGAACGTGAACATCGCCGCTGCGATGATCTTTGAGGGGCGGGCGCTGCTCGATGTGCCGGATGTGCGCGATCCGGTGATTCGCCAACGCGATCAGTTGGAGGGGTTGTATCGCGGCGTGATTGAAGCGGGCATCGCGGCGGGCGAATTCCGCAAAGTAGATGTGGGTGTGTTCGTCAAGTCGCTGTTCGGCGCGCTGAACTGGGTCAGTGTGTGGTATCGCGCGGGCGGGCGGCTGTCGTGTGCGGCAATCGCGGATGAACTCGCGGGGATGTTCCTTGCGGCGTTGAGCGTTCTGCCGGAGGCGACATCTGCTGACAGCGCGTAGGGGCGTATGGGCAATACGCCCACCGGAAAATCGTATGGTTCACGGGGCGTTCCCATGTCGGGAGCGCCCCGTTGTTTGATTCGCGCGCCCGGTGGTATCATCAGCGCCATAACTTACTACGTTAAGGAATAGACATTACGATGACCCAATGGATGCGCCTGCTCCGCAAACTGACGCCGCTCAGCGGCCCCGTGAAGAAGCCCACCTACTGCAAAAACATTGTGGGTGACATAACGCCCTGGGATGAACGTGATATTGTGTTTGCGCGCCATGATCTGCACCGTTTCTTCGGTGCGGATTCCACGCAGTATAAAGCGTACTATGCCAAGCACCCGGAACTGGAGGAGCGCGATATCAAGATCGCCGCTATGCCGGGATTGGGGCGGGGCGGGGGCATTGACGAGGCGATGTTCGCTGCGCAGTTCGCCGCGCTGGACATGATCAGCCCCGACGCGTTTGTCGATGGCGATCCCGCACCGGAGAAAGTCACGATCCCGGTGGAGCGCGCCGCGCTGAAGGTCAAGGAACTGGCGCGTGTGCTGGGCGCTGATCTGATCGGCATCGGCCCGCTGAAGCAGGAGTGGGTGTATACGCATGTCGCGCGCTCGATGGGCGACAAAGCAGGGTTTGATCCCTACGGTACGCCGGTCGATCTCAGCCACCATACCAACGCGATTGCGATGGGCTTCGCGATGAACTACGACTTAATCCAGCACGCGCCGGATTTCCCCGTGCTACTCGCGACGGCGGAGGGTTATGCCACCGGGGCATGGGTCGCGGTGCAGTTGGCGCAGTACATCCGCATGTTGGGCTATTCGGCGCGCGCGCACCATTTCCACAATTATCAGGTGTTGGTTGTGCCGGTCGCGGTGGACTGCGGTATCGGTGAACTCTCGCGGGCGGGCTACCTGCTGAGCAAGGAATACGGGCTGGGGCTGCGACTGGCGATTGTCACGACCGACATGCCGCTGCAACACGACGCGCCGGTTGATCTCGGTGTGCAGTCGTTTTGCGAGACGTGTAAGGTCTGCG
>CBEVZO010000517.1:0-3618 GCA_965554365.1 uncultured Anaerolineae bacterium | reverse complement strand
TCGTCGTTTTGATTTGTGTACGGGAGGCCGCGACCACAGCCGCTCGCGTGATCGGGACCGGGACCAGCCACGCGCACGGGATCGCGCCCGTCATGATGATCCCCACTACCATCGTGACCGGGCACGACGCCACGAACACGCCGAGTATCACGGGCCGCGCGAGCGTCGGGGTGAACGTAAAAGTGAGCGCCGGAGCGACCGCCAAAGCGACCCTCGGATGCGCCATTCGGGCGAACCGCTGCCTCCGCAGAAATCCAAGCGCAAACCTTCGCCTACTTACGGTGACGGCGTCCTGGCCGGGATTCCGACGTGGCAGTTAGCTATGATCGTGGGTATGGCGGTCCTGACGTTTCTGGCGGTGGCGTTTACATGCGTGATGCTGCTAACGGTGTTTTAGCGATTGGCATAGAGAGAGGCATCACCATGACCACCGACACACTACCGCCCGACGTACAACAGCACCTCCGTGACACGCGCCAGGCAATGGACGCGGCACTCGGTGCGACGTTGCAAGAACAATCTGTACTCATGTCATATTTCGCCGCGCTGCCGGATGCCGATCTGATGACACGCGTCGATAGTTGCGCCTATGCACCGGGGACGATCATCTTCCACGAGGGCGCTACTGGTGACCGGGCCATATTGATCTGGGATGGTGAGGTCGCGGTGGTCAAGGGCGATCTCGCGACGCCGACGCTGTTGGCGTTTCGTGGACCGGGCGCGTTGATCGGTGAAATGGCGCTGATCGACGATGCGCCGCGCTCCGCGACAGTCGTTGCGATCAGCACGGTGCGCGCGCTGTGCATCGAACGCTCGCGCTTTGAGGACTTTCTGCGCGACGTTCCAACGCTGGGGCTGAGCATCATGTTCAACCTGACGCAGCGACTCCGCAAAGCGCATCAGGATCAGATCGTGCAGGAAACGGTGATCCGGCAGTTGACAGGCCAGTTGGAGCGCGCGGGGCGCGAGCAAGCCGCGCTGCTACCGAGCGCTGCGCCGCGTCTGTCAGGGTGGGAATTCTCGGTGGCGCTGACCCCCGTGTGGCAGACCTCCGGCGATTTCTACGATTTTCTGGCGCTGGACGATCACCGGCTGGGAGTGCTGGTCGCGGATGTGGCGGACAAGGGCAGCGGGGCGGCGATGTACATGACGCTGGCCTGCACACTGCTGCGCACGTATGCCCAGGAGTATCCCGACGACCCCGCGCGCGTGCTGGAAGCCGCAAACCAACGCTTGTTAGCAGATACCGCGTCGGACGGATTCGTGACTGTATTCTACGGTGTGCTGGACCCCGCCACTGGGGCGCTGACATATGCTAACGCGGGGCATAATCCGGGGTTTCTCGTCCGACCGCAAACCGGCGAGACGCTGGAACTTGAGCGCACAGGCGTGCCGCTGGGCATGATCCGTGACCGGCAGTGGACGCAGGTCACGGTGACAGTGCGGCCTGGCAACCGGCTGGTCCTCTATACCGACGGCATCAGCGAAGCCGCTAACGTCGCGCACGATCAGTTTGGGCCGGAGCGCATTGTGAGTCTGGCAGAAGCGTATGCGGGCGACAACGCGCACCACATCCGTGACGCGTTGATCGCGGCGGTGCGCACGTTTGTCGGTGGCGCAGTACAGGGCGACGACATGACGCTAATGGTCGCCGTGCGGGAGTAAAAACCACCCCACCCCTGAATCCCCTCCCCGTTGACGAGGAGGGGACTTTTGTGTGCGTTTTTTCCCCCTCGCTGCACATGGAGATGGGCCTGAGATATGGCTACGCGCCGATCTGCGCCGCTTCCCAGCCGATGATGGCGCGCTTGCGGGTGGCGCTCCAACGATATGCGCCGATGATGCCCTGGCTCCGGATCACGCGGTGGCAGGGGATCAGGTACGCGATCGGATTGCGCCCCACTGCGGAACCAACCGCACGTGCCGCGCCCGGTGATCCCAGGTGCGCGGCCACGTCGCCATACGTCACCAACGCCCCCGCAGGAATCCGCAACAGAGCCTCCCACACGCGAATCTGGAAGTTCGTACCCTTCATCAACAATGAGATCGTGTGCGGGGCGTCTGTGCCGCCGAAAATCCGCGCGAACACCGGGCTGGTAATCGCCGCGTCTTGCTCGAAATAGGCGTGCGGCCATTCCGTGCGCAGATCGCTCAAGGCTGCCGCGCGCGCGCCCGGTTCCACAAAACGCAGCGCACATACGCCGCGCGCTGTTGCCCCGATCAAGCACTCCCCGAACGGACTGTTGTGGATGCCCGTCGTGATCGTGTTTCCCGCGCCGCCCGCTTTCACTTCACCCGGCGTCATCGCATAGACGTTCACCGTCAGATCGTGCAGCCGCCCCGGACTGGACAAGCCCGCGTCATACGTGGTGTTGAGTACATCGCGCGAGTCTTGCAGCCGCGCGCGGGCATACTCCGCTGTGAGGTATTGCAGATAGCGTTTGGGGCTGATCCCGGCCCAGCGCCGAAACAGCCGCTGCAAATGAAACTCGCTCAGCCCGACATGCGCGGCGATGGTGGCGAGGTCTGGTTGCGCGCGGAAGTTGTCGTGTAGATAGTCGATGATTTGCGCCATGCGGTCGTAATCTGCTGCCATTGTCCACTACCTCGTGTTGGTTGGTTGTCGTGATACCCTCAGTGTACGGCATCCGGCACGACGACTCCACCCGATTCTTGCGGTGCGGATATCCAGGTGTGTGCAGAACGGCCTCACCCCCCTTGATCCCCCCTCTCCATCCAAGATGGTTCAATCTCGCCGTCGCTCGACAGAACCTATGGAGAGGGGGGAAATACGGCAGGCACACCTGGCTCCTTCTTTCTCCGCGCGCGGGGAAAGGGGTTAACCCGACACACCACCACTTTCCACGCCTGCACCCGTATACCCTGATGAAACACACTTCACGGAGCGTAAGTTCAGTCAGGAGCGAGGCAGATGGTCAAAAAGTTTGGAGTCGGATTGGTACTGCTGGTGATCGTCGCGTTGGCGATTCCGGCGGCGTATGCGCAGGATGGCGGCGGATTAGCAGCGGGGCCAGAGTATTGGCCGACGGAGGGGTGGCGCACCGCTATCCCAGAGGAACAGGGCGTGAGTTCTGCCACGCTCGCCGCACTGGTCACGTATGTGCAGGACGAACACATGCCTGTGGACAGCATCACCGTGATCCACAACGGCTATGTGGTGCTGGACACCTATTTTCACCCCGCACGCCCCACCCGGCGACACGAACTCTATTCCGTCACCAAGAGCTTCACCTCGACACTGATCGGCATCGCCATCGACCAGGGGCACATCGCGGGCGTGGATGAGCCGGTCCTCAGCTTTTTCCCGGATCGCGAAATCGCCAACGTGGACGCGGACAAGCAGGCCATGACGCTGGCACACTTGCTGACAATGACCTCCGGCCTGGAATGCGACGACTCCCAGTATGACACGCTCAACGCGATGCAGCGCAGCGGTGATTACGTGCAATTCGCGCTCGATCTACCGATGATGGAAGCGCCCGGCACACGCTTCAATTACTGCAACGCGGTGTCGCATCTGCTGGCGGCGATCCTGGTCGAAACCACCGGGCGGACGCCGCGCGAATATGCCGACGCCCAGCTCTTTGGCCCGCTGGG
>CBEVZO010000516.1:0-3623 GCA_965554365.1 uncultured Anaerolineae bacterium | reverse complement strand
GGGCGATGTGTGGAGCGTGGCGTTCTCGCCGGATGGCACACGGATTGTGTCGGGCGCTATGGATGGTACGGTGCGCGTATGGGGGCTGTCAGGTACCGGCGGAGCCGCAGTGCTTCCCGGCAGACCTGATCCAACGGCAACACCGGGCGCAGGTGGCACGGGCCGGACGGCCATCAACGCGTCGAATGCGAATCAGGTGCGGCAATTGGCGCTTCTGGAAGGGCATGGTCAGGCGGTGCGCGGCGTGGCGTGGTCGCCGGATGGATCGCTCATTGCATCGGGTGGCGACGATTTCATGGTCCGGTTGTGGGATGCAGAGACCGGGACAGAATTGGCGGTGCTGGAAGGGCACACGGATCGGCTGTACGGTGTGGCGTGGTCGCCGGATGGCGCGCTGCTCGCATCGACGGGTCTGGATAGCACGGTGCGCTTGTGGGATGGACACACGGGAGCGTCGTTGGGCGTGTTGGGCGAGGCCCCGGATTATTTGTATAGTGTGGCGTGGTCGCTGGATGGGACACGGCTGGCTGCCGGGTGCGCGAACAGCACGATCCAGATGTGGAACATGGATACCCGGGACCCATTGCCCGCGTTGCAAGGGCATACGGCGCATGTGTATGGGTTGGGCTGGTCGCCGGACGGCACACGCCTTGCGTCGGGGAGTTGGGACCACACGGTCCGGTTGTGGGACACGACGACGGGGCGTGCGTTGGTCACGCTGACGGATCACACGAATACCGTGTGGAGTACGGCCTGGTCGCCGGATGGCACGCGTTTCGCCTCCGGGAGTTGGGATGACACCATCGGGTTGTGGGACGCGAACACTGGGGCAGAGTTGGCAACGTTGCGCGGGCATACCAATGATGTTGAGGCCGTCGCCTTTTCGCCAGATGGGGCGTTTCTCGCCTCCGGGGCCGATGATAATACCGTGCGGTTGTGGGACGTGTATTCGGGCACTGAACTGACGGTGCTGAGCGGGCACACGAATTGGGTGCGCAGCGTGGCCTTTTCGCCGGATGGATCGCGCGTTGTATCGAGCGGTGATGACGGCGCGGTGCGTATCTGGGGGTTGTAGGGCGTGCCCCTGATCTCTGATTGCTAGCATTGGCAGTATTCTCTGGGCGGGGCCGACGGACCTTTGATCCACCTCCGCCCTTATGATTCTTCTCCCTCCGGTTTCCGAATAGCCTCGCGTGATCTATACTGGTGACGTACTTATCAGCGCGTACACCAATCCACTGCGGGGGATCACGATGGGTATTCACAATCTCGCCGGGCAGATGCTCGGACAATGCGAACTGCGCGAACTACTCGGTGCGGGCGGCATGGGCGCGGTCTATCGCGCGTATCAGCACAATCTCGCGCGCACGGTCGCCGTGAAGATTCTGTCGCAGGAGTTGGTGAACCAACCGGGCTACCTCGAACGCTTCAACCGCGAGGCGCGTACCTCCGCTGCGCTGGAACATCCCCACATTGTGAGCATCCACGATTACGGCACGCAGCAGGGCATCAGCTATCTGGTGATGCAACTGCTCACGGGCGGCGCGCTCTCGGAGCGGCTGGCGCAGCGGGCCAACACCGATCAACCGCTGCCCTCGCTCGGCGAGACGCACGACGTCCTCAAGCAGTTGGCCGGGGCGCTGGATTACGCGCACAGCGAAGGCGTGATCCACCGCGATATCAAACCGTCGAATGTGATGTTTGACAATCACGGGAACGCGTTTCTGGTCGATTTCGGGATCGCGAAGCTGGCACACGCAACCCAGGCGCTCACCGCGACGGGCGTGGCGATTGGGACGTGGGGCTTTATGGCTCCTGAACAGTGGCGCGCGGAGGAACCCTCACCCGGCACTGACCAGTACGCATTCGGCATCATGACCTACGCGCTGGTGACGGGGCGGATGCCATTTGAAGCGCCGACTCCGGCGGGCGTGATGCACATGCACCTGAATGAGATGCCCACACCGCCGCACCTGGAGCGTCCCGATCTGCCGGAAGCGCTGACATTGGTGATCGAGCGGGCGCTGGCGAAGGATGCGCGCGAGCGGTTCCCGACCTGCACGGCGTTTGCGCAGGCGTTTGATAGCGCGCTGCGGGGTCAGACCGGCGAGCGCACGGCGTTCTTCACCATGCCGGTGGAGCGACGTGCGACGCCCTCGGCGATGTTCGCCCCGGTGAGTGGCCCCGGTGCGGGCACAGGGACCGGCGAGGCGCGCCCGGTGTATCGCAACCCGTTGGTGTGGGGCATGGCGCTGTTGATCGCGGTGCTGCTGGTGGTGATCGGTGTATTGGCGTTGGGCGGTGGTGATGGTGGCGACGAGGATACGCCCGCTGCACAGGTCGCGACGGCGACGGATCAGCCGACTGAGGCCTCGATTGTGTTGCTGACGACCGAGACGATGACTCCGACACCACTACCGCCGGGTACGCTGGAGGCGCTGTCTCCGATGCCGACAAACACGGCGTTCGTATTGCCAAGAACGGCGACACCCCTGCCGACATTTACGGTACCCCCGACGATACCAACCAACACGGCATTCCCAGGTGCGCCCGCGCTGCCCAATGCCACCGAGGTTGAGCAGACGATTCAGGCGATGATGGAGTCGGCATTGACCCTCACCGCGACGCAGTGGACACCTACGCCAACTGAGACGTTAACCCCTACGGTGACGTACACGCCGACGATCGATGTGCAGGGAACTGCTGAGGCGCGGTTTGCGTTGACGCAGGTCGTCCTTGACGTGACAGCGACAGCAGCGGTCTGGACAGATACGCCGACGCTGACTGCGACACCCACTCTGACCTACACGCCGACTGACACACCGATGCCGACGGTTACACCTACATCTATGTATGTGCCTATCACGGCAGCAAACGCGGATCAGGTGACTGAATTGGCGGTGCTGGCAGGGCACATTGGCGAGGTGAATGGTGTGGCGTGGTCGCCCGGTGGGACGCTTCTTGCTACGGTCGGTTGGGATAATACCGTGCGTTTGTGGGATGCCCAGACGGGCGAAGCGTTGGCGGTGCTGGAAGGGCACACGGGTGATGTATGGAATGTGGCATGGTCACCGGATGGGGTGCGGTTTGCATCGGCTGGCAGTGGCGGAGTGCGCCTGTGGGATTACCAAACGGGCGAGGTGCTGGCGGTTCTGGACGATGACTCGGGCGCGGCGTTCGATGTTGCATGGTCTCCCGACGGAACCCGTCTCGCGTCGGGGAATAATGATGGCACTTTGCATTTGTGGGATGCTCAAACAGGGCAGTTGTTAGCTTTGTTCGAAGGGCACACTTCAGATATGGTATGGAGTTTGACGTGGTCGCCGGATGGGACACGACTTGCGTCGGGGAGTTGGGACAATACGGTACGGGTGTGGGATGTTTCAACAGGAGTCGAATTAGCGGTGCTGGAAGGGCATACCGATTGGGTGCGCAGCGTGGCGTGGTCGCCAGATGGGACACGACTTGCGTCGGGGAGTTGGGATGACACATTACGCCTATGGGACGTTCAATCGGGTCAGTTGTTGGCTGTACTTCAAGGGCAGCAAGGGTTGCAGAGCGTGGCGTGGTCGCCGGACGGGGACCTTTTGGCATCGACAGGCAACGACGAGACTTTGCGTCTG
>CBEVZO010000515.1:0-3625 GCA_965554365.1 uncultured Anaerolineae bacterium | reverse complement strand
GCCTTCATGATCGGCGGCGCGCCCTGGTGGGTCTACAACTTGCGCCATGACTGGGCCGCGTTCGACTTTCTGGTCGGCGGCTACGAGGCCGGGAACGACGCCGGCGGGCTATCACTTGGCGATGCGCTGATCGCGCTGTTGCTGCTCGGATTCCCCACGTTGTACGCGCTGCGTCTGCCCTGGGAAGCAGAGTTTGCCAGCGGAATCGGGGTGCTGGTCGCGGCAGCGATCTATTTGCTGCTGGTGACGGACCTGATCACAAGTTGGAAATCTCACCGCAGAGGACGACTAAAGCAAAAGCAGTGTACCGACGGAAATTATGAAAAAACGGCCCCACCCCCTACTCCCCTCCCCATCCAAGATGGAGAGGGGGAACTGTGGCCTGCGCAGGTGATTTACTCCCCCTCTCCGCACGTGGAGAGGGGGTCGGGGGGTGAGGTAAAAGAAAACCCGTTAGAGGCGGCGCGGTCATGGGTGTGGCTGGTGACCGGCGTGTTCAGCGTGATCTTCGTCATTTCGGCATTTTCCGACGCGACCGGGCGCTACCTCATGCCGCTGTGGGTTCCGGCAACGTTGGGCGTGGCGCTGGGTCTGGACCGGCTGCGCATACGAGGGTGGTACGTCGCCGCTGTCGCGTTGGCGCTGCTGATCGCAGCACACACGGGGCTGGTCATACGCGCCGCGACCACTGAGACCGGCCTGACACCACAGTTGGTGGACCGGTTGCGCACGCCGCCAGAATATGACGCCGTGTTGATCGACTTTCTCCAAGCTGAGGGCTATATGCACGGTTACGCGAGCTATTGGACCGCGTACCGGGTCACGTTCCGCGCGGGCGAGGACGTGATTTTAGAGTCCACGCTGCCGCACGAAGAGAAAACCATCATCGGCAGCGGCAACCGCTACACGCCCTACACCGCTGCGGTGCGCGCCGCTGATCGCGTGGTGTGGATCACACAAGATTTCCCCGCGCTCGACGCGCTGATCGCGGCCCGTTTCGCCGCGCAAAGCATCATGTACCAGACCCGCGACATTGGCCCCTACCGCGTGTATTATGCCTTTGACGCGCCCGTTTCCCCGGCGGATATTGGGCTGTTAGATGGGCTGACACTCGCCGATCTGTGAAAGTCATAACAATCAAATTCGCATTTGAAAACTACACGAAACTCGACTGAAACCTCAAAATCGGTTATAATTTAGTTTATAGTGACTATTTTTCAAGGTCGTTGGTGGGCTTCGTTCGGCCTGGGTCACGCTACCCCGTAGTTGTTTTTTGCATATCCATCCCAAATGCCCGCACCATCACTTTTGGGACGTGAGCGTTAGTTTGGCGCGCACAACGGATAACGCAACCGTAAATTTTTTGCGGCTGGTGGCATTGCCGCACGCACAGTTCTTTTTCGTCTGTATGTCAAACTAATGATTCATGAGGTGACTATGTTCTCGAACTATAGCCAGTCGTATGCTCCTCTCACCCGCGCGAACATTCACACGACGCCGCAGTATAAGGCGCTGCCCTGGGATGTCCGGCAAGCGATCCGCGTCGTATCAGCGGTGTTTCCCTTCCGCACGAATCAATATATCGTCGATCACCTGATCGATTGGGACAAAGTACCCGACGATCCCATGTACCAAATGACGTTTCCGCAGCGCGGTATGGTGTCGGCGGAAGAATTCGCGGAGATCGCTCAATTGTTAGCAGACAATGCACCGCGCGCGCAGTTCAAAGCCGCGATCAACCGCATCCATATGCAATATAACCCGCATCCCGCCGGGCAGATGACGCACAATGTGCCGACACTGAACGGGCAGCCGGTTCCCGGTGTACAGCATAAATACCGCGAAACGGTGCTGTTTTTCCCCGCGAAGGGCCAGACGTGCCACGCTTACTGCTCCTACTGTTTCCGTTGGGCGCAGTTTATTGGCGTGCGGGAACTCAAGTTCAAGGGGCAGAACACGCACACGCTGGCGGCTTATCTGCGCGCACACCCCGAAGCGACCGACGTGCTATTCACGGGTGGCGATCCCGCCATCATGAATACACGCGCGCTGGCGAGCTACATCGAGCCGTTGCTCGCGTCCGATCTGGCGCATGTCCACAATATCCGCATCGGGACGAAGGCACTCGCCTATTGGCCGCAGCGGTTTGTGACGGACGATGATGCCGACGATCTGCTGCGGTTGTTTGAACGCATGATTGGGATGGGGAAACATGTGGCGATCATGGCGCACTACAGCCACCCCGTCGAGCTATCCACGCCCATCGCGCAGGAAGCGGTGCGGCGGCTGCGCAACGTGGGCTGCGAGATCCGGATGCAAGCGCCGATCATCCGCCACGTCAACGACGACGCGAATACCTGGACGACGATGTGGCGCGAGGGCGTGAAGTTGGGCGCAGTACCGTACTACATGTTCATCAGCCGCGATACCGGCCCCAAGAGTTACTTCGAGATTCCGCTATTGGAGTCGTACCAGATTTTCCGCGAAGCCTACAGCCAGGTGTCGGGGTTAGGGCGCACGGTACGCGGACCGGTCATGTCTGCGACGCCGGGCAAAGTCATGATTGCCGGGACGACCAAAATCCACAACGAGCGTGTGTTTGTGTTGAAGTTCCTGCAAGGCCGCAATCCTGATTGGGTCGCGCGCCCGTTCTTCGCAAAGTACGATCCCGAAGCGTCGTGGCTGTTCGATCTGGAGCCGCGTTTTGGCGCGCCGCCGGAGTTCTTCGACGAGACGGCGAACTACAGCGCAGCGGTGAGCATCCAGAGCGCGTAGTCTGCTGCTCACACACAAATGCGGGCGAGGTCGCGCGGAATCAGATGCACATACTCCACCACTACAATCTCACCGGGTACGCCAACAATGGCTCGCCCGGTGGTTCGATTTGGTTGCACTGACCATCCCCGAATGCACGCGAGTGCGCTATAATCAGTCATTATTGAAATCGTGGGGAAGTCGAGGTCACCTGTGCGACACACCGTTTACCCATTCTCAGCTATCGTGGGTCAGGAGCGTATGAAACGCGCCCTGATCCTGAACGCAGTTAACCCCAGCATCGGCGGTGTACTGATTCGCGGCGAACGCGGCACAGCCAAATCGACGGCGGCGCGCGCATTGGCGGCGCTGCTGCCGGAGATCGAAATCGTGGCGGACTGCCGGTTCAACTGTAATCCTAACCAGCCGGAGCGCCTGTGCGACGAGTGCCGCGCGCGTGTCACCAACGGCGACGAACTGCCGGTGAAGACGCGACGCACGCGCCTGGTCGATCTGCCGGTTAGCGCAACCGAAGACCGCGTCGTGGGCACGCTGGACCTAGAAAAAGCGATCCAGCGCGGCGAACGCCAGTTTGATCCCGGTGTGTTGGCCGCCGCCAACCGGGGCATCCTCTATGTGGACGAAGTGAATCTGCTCGATGACCATGTCGTCGATCTGCTGCTCGACTCGGCGGCGATGGGCGTGAACGTGGTCGAGCGCGAGGGAATCAGCTTCCAGCACCCGGCGCGCTTCATCCTGGTCGGCACGATGAACCCCGAAGAAGGCGAGTTGCGCCCGCAGTTATTGGACCGCTTCGCGCTCTCGGTCGAGGTGCGCGGGTTGGTCAGCGCGCAGGATCGCATGGACATCC
>CBEVZO010000514.1:0-3629 GCA_965554365.1 uncultured Anaerolineae bacterium | reverse complement strand
CCCGCAGGCGGAGAGGGACTTAACCCACAACCTGACTCCCCCTCTCCATAGTTTTATCGAGCGCCAGCGAGATAAACACGTCTCGGATGGAGAGGGGGTTGGGGGGTGAGGCCGCTTTTAACCTGACACATTCCTAACCACCCTTCCCCCGGGGTGGCACGCTCCTCTCCTCGTGTGGCAGCGGATCGTCTATGTGGACGGTCCGCTGCTGCGTGTGGTGCGCCCTAATGATCGCGTGTGTGACGCTGTGGTAAGATTTCATGGCTATGCACCTACACTACCGCGCGATATCCTTCTCGCAGCCGCCGTTCGATCTGGCGTTTGAGGTCCGGGGCAGCGAACGCGGCGCGCGCAGCCTGGATGTTGCACGCCAGAAAATCTACCGGCTGCCATTTGAACGTCTTCTTCATTTGCGCGTAATCAGAGGTAAGTGTGGTTGGGGTGAGCGTGCGCCCGTCTGTGTTGAGACTCAGCGGGATGCCCAAACGGTACAGGATATCAACCGGGTGCGCGCCCCACGCCTCGAACACGTTGACCTGCACATTACACGCGGGGCACACTTCGAGATGCACGCGGCGCTGCTCTAATTCTGCCATCAATGTGCTATCTTCCACACTGCGCACGCCGTGCCCGATACGCAGCGGTTGGAGCCGGGCCAGCACTTCGCGCACACTGTCCGGGCCAGCGGCTTCACCCGCGTGGGCGGTGCGTGGAAGGCCGTGTTTGCGCGCGAATTCAAAGGCGGCAACGTGCGGCGTCAGGGGATAATTGGCTTCATCCCCGGCGAGATCCAACGCGACGACGCGCGTTTCGGAGAAGCGTTCTAGCAGCCGCGCCGTGACCATCCCTTGCCGTTCGGTGAAGTGGCGCAGCGTACACAGGATCAACCCCGCCGCGATGCCGGTGCGCTGTACCGCGCGATTTGTTTCATTGAGGACAGTGCGTACCACGTTTTCCGGCGAGAGGCCGCGTTCCAGGTGCAGCAGCGGCGCGAAGCGAATTTCGGCATACAGTACGTTGTCGTCGGCCAACTGTCGGAACAGGTCGCGCACCACGATACGCAGCGCGCGTTCAGTTTGCAGCAGTGCCACACTCGCCCGTGTGCGCGCCAGATAGCCAGCCAGGTCTTTGACGCTGCGCGGACCGAGGATCTCACGCACGTAGCGATCCGGTGCGAAGTCGGGATCGATCTGCTTCACTGCGTCGTAGCTCAGCGAGCAGTCCAGATGCAGATGTAGTTCGACTTTCGGCCAGCGTTGCATACTCGTACCCCGCCGTTACTCTGCGCCGTCTGCGTCCGGTTCCTCGACGGGTGGGGGGGCGCTGATCGTCAGATTCGCGATCAGCAGACGGTCACCGTGTGGCGCATAATCGAGGGCCGTATCCAGCACGGCGAGGTGCTGGTCGAGGATCGTCACCGTGCCGTCGTACGCGCCCACCGTCAGCGCATACTCGGCGGGTGTGGTGTTCGCGGCCAGCGGAAGCTGCGACACCTGCACGAAGAAGTCGCGCGGCTGCAACTCGGCGGGCACAACGTCAATGGTATTGGCCTCGGTCCAGGGTTCGAGTAGCGGAATGCGCGGGGCGTCGTTTGCTGCACCGTCCGGCGCGACATCGGGGTAGGGCTGCAAATGGGTGAAGATGCCCAGGTCTGGCGGCAGATCGCCATCGACGCGCCAGTACGTGACCAGCACAATCGGCGCGCCGCCCGCCACATAATCCACGTCCAGCACGCGCGGATCGTACCCCGCAAACGTCAGTTGGTCCTCAAACGAGACGGGGATTTCTGCTGGTGAGCCGGGACCGTTCGCGTCTGGCATGAAAGACACGGGCGCAAGCACGCTCCATACACCGCCTGAGTCGCGCACGCGCTGCGCTACGTCCACACGTAGCACGCTGCCTTCCGGTAGGCCGTCTATCGCCAACGGCACACCGTCCACCAACCATTCGTGCAGTTCCGGCGGCATGGCGTCACGGTGCGCAATGCCGGCAAAGATGACGCGCATCGGAGCGCCGGCGTTGATCAGCACCAATCCACCGCGACAATCCGAGTGCCGGATCGCCAGTCCTTCGCGGTGCATCATTGCGCCGAGTGTCGCACGTGGGGATAGCCCCGCTGGTCCCGGCTCGAACATACGTGTGGCACACAGTGACACAGGTAGGCCGTCCGGTGTGTCGTCCAGATAACGCGCCAGATGCCCCAGGTGCGCGTGATAGGCGGTATAAACCGCGTCATCGTGCGCCCAATCGTTGAACAACCGGTCGCGCAGCACCACTACATTCACGCCCAGGATCAGCACCAGACCCACCGCGACCGGTTGCCATGCGGATCGCAGCCCACGCATGCGCAATGTGCGCAGGATCACGCTCACCCCGACGCCAATCAGCAGCGGCAGTGCGGTCAGTGCCACGAGATTCGCGGAGAAGGTCGCGTCCACGCCGATCCAGGTATCGGTGAGTAAACCCGCCAGCAGCAGCAACAGTAGCAGCGCATAACGCGGATCGCGCCAGTTTTTCAATGCCTCGAACACACCTGCCAGCATGAGCAGTGTCAGAACCGGGCCGAGCAGCGGTGCAGCATCTACGCTGTGGGTTACGCGCGGATCGCCTTCCCACAGCACACCACTGATCGCGTGCAGCGCGCCATCCACCAGATCGCGCACATTTTGTGGGCGCAGCCGCCATACAATGTGTGGCTCGCTGAGCGTGGTATCGCGCAGCAGCGACATCAGAAACGGTAACGCCACAATCGTCGCCAACACGATCACAAAAATGCCCGTATTCCACACGCGACGTGACAGCGGTTGGCGTGTGAAGATCAGGTGTGCGAAGAACACTCCGACCAGCGGGCCAAGCAGCAGCGTACTGTAATGTAAATAGCCGGTCGTGCCCAGCAGCAAACCTAACAGCGCAAACGCGACTGTACCCGGCGTGTGGAACTGAATCTCGCGGCGCAGATGGAACGCCGTCACCAGCGCCAGCGCCACGAGCAGCACCGCCGCCGGGACCAACGCTTCGGCGGCACTCGTGCGCGCCAGCATGATCAGCCGCAGGTTGATCGCCATGCTGCCCAACGCGATCAGCGCCACTGTCGGATCAAACATGCGGCGCGCCAGCGCATAACCGAGCGCCAACGTCAGCATCCCGCCCAGGAACGGCAGCATCCGGTAGCCGAGCAGCCCGTCGCCGACCATGCCGGTCAGCACACCGTTGAGTATGCCGTACAATCCGGCGCGGCCCTCACCATCGCCCACCTGATAAAATACCGCGACATCGCCCTCGCGTACCATTGCGGTGATGTTGATATAGGCGAGTTCATCGTCGCTGAAGCCTGGTGGCAGGTGTGTCAGGTCCGCGAGGCGCAGCACCGCTGCCAAGAGCAGGATGCCTGTGATTAGTCCCAGTTCGATTCGTCGGTTCACGCTTGTTCCTCGTGCGGTGGTTGGCGGTGTCGTGCTGCCCATATGTGACTGTGTGATGCGTGAGATACCCCCGTATCCCAAACTAGCGCCCCATTGTAACACAGGACGCGGCTGGCGTTGAAATGTTGGGCAAACCCACCTCACCCCCCGGTCCCCTCCTTTCAGGGGTAGGTATTTCATTTGGGGGACCGTTGTAGCAATAGGTCG
>CBEVZO010000513.1:0-3638 GCA_965554365.1 uncultured Anaerolineae bacterium | reverse complement strand
GCAGGTGGCGAATCTGGCAGAATTGGGCGCGCAGAATATTGGCGCGAACGCGGCGTTGGTACGTGTCGCGGCGATGTATCACGATGTGGGCAAAATCCTGAACGCACACTTTTTTGTCGAGAATCAGGCCGATGGTGTAAACCCGCATGACGTGCTGAACGATCCCTGGCAGAGCGCGCGGATCATCCTGGGCCACACGTCCGAAGGCGACCGGCTGGCGCGGCGTTATCATTTGCCGCACCGGATTCGCGATTTCATTCTGGAGCATCATGGCACGACGCGCGTGATGTATTTTTATCGAGAGGCGGTGGATCATCTCGCTCAAACTGGGCAGGAAGTAGTTGAGGGGGATTTCACATATCCAGGGCCGCGCCCACAGTCCCGCGAAACGGCGATTTTGATGTTAGCGGATAGCTGCGAGAGCGCCGTGCGCGCGCGCCGTCCACAGAGCAAAGCGGATATTAAGGATACGATAGATTACATTTTCGAGACACGACTCAGTGAGCGCGAGTTGGATGATAGTGGCCTGACGCTCAATGATTTGCGGGTGTTACGTGATACGTTCCTTTCGGCGCTGCAAGCGGTATTCCACCCGCGCATTGCGTATCCTAAAGCACCGGAGCAAGCGGCAACGCTCACGGCAGGGTCGCCTGCGCAGTTGTCGCCACAGCAGCCAGCGTCACCGTCTGAGGAGGCTGCACCAGCGCCAGACAAGGAACCAGAAGCCGCCCCGGAAGCACCGCCTGAGCCGGAGATGCAGACAGAAGCGCCACCCGCACCGGAAGAACCGGAAGTATCAGCAGCCACGCCGGACGCGCCCGTAGTAGACACGGAAGACTCATCGCCAAACGATATACCTGATCCTGCAACGGAGTCGGACGATGCACTTGCGTCTGTAACGGAGTCGGATGATGCACCTGCGCCTGAACCATCAGCGCCGGAGCAAGATGAATAACCGGGGAGAAGCAATCCGGTGAGCGATGACACAGGGTATGACGTGCAGATCGTGGTGCAAGTCGAGGGAGACGTTGAACTCCCGTTGGCGCGTTTGGGGGAGGCGGTGACGTGGGTGCTGCGCAAACATGCTGCCGCGCCGGGAGCCGGGGTGAGTATTGTGATCACCTCTGATGAGGCGGTGCGAGAACTCAATCGCCAGTATCGCGGGATAGACCGGCCTACGGATGTGCTATCGTTTGTGGCTGATCCATTGTCTGTACCGGATGACGATGCTGTGTATTTGGGTGATCTAATTCTGGCGCTGCCTTATATCCAGCGGCAGGCAGCAGCAGAAGGTCATGCGTGGGAAGATGAGATCACGCTGGCGGTCGTGCATGGGGCGCTGCATCTATTGGGCTATGACCACGACACGCCAGAGCATCAAGCGCGGATGTGGGCTGCTCAGGCGGAGGCGCTGGCGGCGCTCAACGTGCCGATCACGGTGCGGGAGTTCACATTCGACGACACAGACGGTGTAGACGGTACAAAGGCAGAGGGAGAGTAACGGTGCGACGGTTGCGACGCTCAAGACTTCAATCCAGCCGAGGGCATGTGCGTGTAGAGCAAGGATTGCCCTGGGATCGCTGGCTCGTAGCGGGTGGTACGCTGCTGGGCATGATTGTGGTGCTTGTGGTTGTGATCACGCAGGCCGTGCTGCCACTGTTTGAGGAAGAAGAAGTACAGACCAGCAACCGTACATGGCTGGAATATGCCTGGACGACAGCCTCGCCGAGTCCCGCTGCTGTCGATCAGTTGGCGCAGCGCTTGGAAGACCACGAAATCGACCGTGTGTATGTCGAGGTGGCGGCGTGGCGCGCGGATGGGTCGCTGTTGGAAGGCGAGTACGTGGCGGATTTTGTGCGCTTGCTACGCGAAGCGTATCCCGATCTGACCGTGTTGGCGTGGCTGCGTATGACAGGCGAGGAAATCGCTAATCCCGAACGGCAGGCGGCGGTTGTTACGCTCGCGCAAAAAGCGGTGCAGCAGTGGGATTTTGACGGCGTGCAGTTGAACGGGCGCGCAGTTTATAATGGCAGCGAATCGTACATCACGCTGGTGCGGGCGCTGCGCGAAGTGATTGGGGAGACGGCGCTGCTCTCACTCACTGTGCCGCCGGATCGCATTGTCGCCGATCCTGAAGTTCCGATGGGCACGACCGCCGATCCTGATCTGACATGGGACCTGAACTACAAGCAGCGCGTGGGCATATTGAACCTGGATGAGATCGTGGTGATGGCTCACGCCAGCGGCTTGACTGATGCCGATGAGTATGCCATCTGGGTCGCGTATCAGTTGGAAAACTATGCCGCAACGCTGGACGGACTCGATCACCCCCCCACGATCATCATCGCACTGCCGACCTATGATGCAGCGCCAGAACACGATCCGGCAGTCGAATCAGTACGCGCGGCGGCGCGCGGTGTCAAGGATGGGCAGGCACGCGCTGCGCGTTACGGCAATCTGTTTGGCGGGGTGGGGCTGTTCGAATACAAGACCACCGATTCGCTGGAATGGGTGCAGTTTGCCGAAGCATGGTTGGGGCAGTAGCAGATCAATTCGGTCGTGCTGACATTTGTGCCCGTGTTTGGGCTACAAGTGCCAACACGACGATTATGATTAACTCACTGGCGTGTGATGATTACCTGGTTGCCACCGTCAGAAACGATCACGCCCGGCAGCACGAGTAACCCATCAGCGTCAGGCGTGACAGCGCCCTCTTGCAGCACGGCCCCCTCCGGCCACTGTGTATTCTGCCACACATAAGTTTGCCCCGGCTCCACTACAAACTGTTGCAACCGGCGCGGCGTGATGTCAACGGTCTGTTCGCCTGCCATGCTGCGCAGCACGACCGCCCACTCGGTGGGGGTGTCCACGATGGGACCCGCGAAGTCATTGCCCCACGCTGACCATTCAAGTTTCATGTTGAAGGCTCCGGTAGAGATTGGAGGCATGGAGAGACTGCCGGACGCATTCGACAGTGCGGGGAAGCTCTCGTCGCGTCGCATGTTGAACATGTCGAAGGTCCAGTTGGGATGGTACAGGAAGCCAATCCAGGTGTGTCCCTCGTTTTGCAGCTCCCCGATGAACCCACGATTGCCAGTATAGAAATGCACATATGCGGGCTGCACGACGTTCTGCCAGTCGATTGTTGTGTCCTGTGTGCCGTGAGAAATTGCGATGAACGCCATGTCATCCCCGCGCCGTGTGCTAAGCTGCGCCGCGAGATTCTCCCAGTCCCACACGCCGGTTCCGTTGTAGTGGGTCAGGTGCGCGGCATCGACTCCACGATTTTCAATGGGCAAATTGGTGGTGCGCGTGCCCCATTTGCCCTCTAGCTCATCGACCCACAACGCAGCGTTACCGAAGTTCATCATCGGTTGGTTCGCAAAGATGGCCGCGAAGATTTGCGGATATCGTTCCGCTAGCATTAGCGCGCCAGTCCCGCCCATTGAATGCCCATAACTGTAGATGCGCTGAGGATCGATCTGATTGGCGTACAGCGGATCACGTTGCACTTCACGCACCGCGCGGATCAGGCGTTCCTCGGTGTAGTTTACGATGGGGCCAGTCGTCACGGGAGCGTCGGTGCGGTAGTCGTGGGTGGCGCTGAAGCCGAAGTACCAGCTTTGGTTCGGATCGTC
>CBEVZO010000512.1:0-3640 GCA_965554365.1 uncultured Anaerolineae bacterium | reverse complement strand
CCTGCCGCCGCCCAGGACGGCGATCCGCTGGACGCGGTGTGCGCGGACTATCCCCGCGTGGACGGCTCTACCTCTACCGGGCCGTTGCAGCGCGTGATCGCGTGTGCCGTGCTGGATGTACCCTGCTTCTGGACCACGCAAGGCTATGAACCGAACTGGTCTGTGAGGGCAGGCGTGCCCGCCACCGGCGCTGACGCCGCCGATGCGCCCTGGGGCCTCCGCACCGTGAATCTCCTCTATCACACGGGCACGCACAGCGCGTATACGAACCTGATCTACGAGGAAGCTGATTTCATCCTGGTGGCGCGCGTGCCCTCGGCGGACGAACTCGCGGAGGCAGAAACAGCGGGCATCACGTTGGATGTGCAGCCGGTCGCGTGGGATGCGTTCGTGTTCATCGTCAACGTGGATAATCCAGTCGACAGCCTGACGCTAAACAACTTGCGCGGCATCTACACTGGTGTGTTCACGTCGTGGGAGGTTTTCGGCGTGACCGAGCCGCTGCCGGATACGCAGTATTTCGATGCGCCGGACGAAACAGGCTTTACGATCCACCCCTACACGCGCAATCTGAACTCCGGCAGCCAGGAACTCATGCAGCGTCTCGTGCTGGGCGATCTGACCGAGATCACGGGGCCGGACATGATGCAGTCGAACATGGGCGCGCCGCTGAACGTGATCGACCTCGATCCGCGCGGGATCGGCTATTCGGTGTACTTCTACGTGCAGTTTATGCATCGCGCGCGCAACGTGAAGTTCCTCGGTGTGGACAGTGTGCCGCCCACGTTCGACACCATCGCGGACGGCTCGTACCCGCTGCGGGCAGAGGTTTACGCGGTGGTGCGCGGCGATGCAGCGTCCGACAGTACGGCGGTGCTGCTGCGCGACTGGCTGCTGACGCCCGACGGACAGGCGGCGGTGGCGGCGAGTGGCTACGTGCCGCTGCGGGAGTGAGATGTGCGCGACCTCACACGCGCACGATCGGATTCGGATTTGGGGGCACATAGGTTATGCACGCGACCCCACCCCAGCCCTCCCCGCTGGCGGGGAGGGAGTTAACGCGTGTACCGCATCTCCCCCTCTCCGCGCGTGGAGAGGGGGCCGGGGGGTGAGGTGGGGTTTGCGCAACACAGCAGGCTGCTGACAACTCGTTCGTGGTCCCCGCACGATCACCCCACTCCCCCCGCATCCCTAACAGCGGTATAATCGACGGCACTGCTCACGCTCACCCACCCGAAAGCGCAGGCCGCCTGTGTCCACACCGCTCGCTCATTTCCGCCAACACCGCGCGGACACGATCATGACCGGGATGGTCTTCGTCTGGGGCTTCCACTTCATCGTCATGAAAGACGCTGTTGCGGATATCCCCCCGCTGACCTTCAACGCATTGCGCTTCTTGATCGGGCTGCCCGTGCTGCTGATATTCGCCCATTACCAGCGCACCTGGCGCACGCTGCCCCGCCGCGACATCGCACTGATCGGGCTGCTGGCGTTCACGGGACCGCTGCTCTATCAAATTGGTTTCGTGTTGGGCATCGAACGCACTACCGCCACCAATGCCGCACTGCTCGCCGCGACGATGCCCACCTGGACCGCGCTATTCAGCATTGTGATGGGCTTGGTCGAAATCCGCCGCCGGCTGTTGATCGGCATCAGCGTCACGTTGATTGGGGTGGCGTTAGTTGTACTCAGCCGGTCAGAGGATGGCCTCTCGCTCTCCCACGATGACCTGATCGGCAGCGCACTCGTGTTGGGCGCGACACTGGCAAGTGCGATCTCCAACGTGGTCAACAAACCGGTGATCGACCGCCTCGGCGGCATCCGCGTGGCGATCTGGAAATACATCTTCACGCTGAGCGGGCTGTTGATTCTCGCGGGGCCGGAGATCGTGCAACTTTCCGGTGACGATCTGGCGCTGAGCAGCACGCCCAGCATTCTCTACAGCGGCGTACTTTCCGGCGTGGGGGGCTTCCTGGCGATGAATTTCGCGCTGCAAGAGATCGGGCCGACACGCGCCGCGACCTATTTCAACTTCACCCCGATTGTCGCGGCGTTTGCGGGCATCGCGGTGCTAGGGGAACCGGCGTCGATCTGGCTGCTGACCGGCGGGGCGCTAACACTGTACGGGGTCGCGATGGTACGCTACAACATCTATCTGCGCAAACGTCCCGCGCCACAGAAAACGGGCTGAGCGTGGCTTCCTAGCCCCCGGCCATCGGTGGCACAATGAAAATATCGTCGCTGGCGCGGATCACCGTGTCCAACCCGTCGAGCCACTCCACGTTGCGCCCACCCACATAGACATGGATCACCGCAGACAGTTCGCCCGCCTCATCAAGCAGCTTCGCGCCTAACGCCGGACAGTGTGCGCTGATCGCAGCGATCAGGGTGCGGACCGTGTCGCCGTCCACAAACGGCACGCTGATGTACTTGCTGCCGACAATATCGCGCACTGTCGCCAATAGCCGGACGGATTTGGTGGTGTCGGTCATGGTGTTCGTCCCGTCAGATGTTCCACATTTCCCTCGATTTTAACCCATTCTACAGTATATCGGGCCGTTATTGGCATGATATGATGATGAAATCACCTATCGCCGCTGACATTCCGACCGGCCCGGACATTGGAGCAACCTGCATGGACCCCCTCACCAAACTATACGTTGAACTCACCTCGCGCTGTAACCTGAGTTGCCAGATGTGCATCCAGCGCGTGTGGACCACGCCACCCGCCGATATGCCGTTCGATGCTTTCTGTGCGCTGATCGACAGTCTGCGCGCCCGGCCCGCGATGCCCATCATTCACCTGGGCGGTTATGGCGAACCGATGCACCACCCGCGCTTTCTGGACGCTGTACGTTACGCCAAAGACGCGGGCGCGTGTGTCGAGATAACGACCAACGGCACGCTGCTCGATCCCGCGATTGCCGAGGCGCTGATCGACATGGAACTGGACCGGCTCGTAGTGTCGCTGGACGGCGTCACGCCAGAAAGTTACGAGGATGTGCGCGTCAATGGTGACTGGCACGACGTGATCAACAACCTGCGCGAGTTGTTCCGGCAGAAACTCCGGCGCGTGGGGCGGCACGGTAAGCCGCATGTGGAAATTGCGTTTGTGGCGATGCGCAGCAACATCGCCGATCTGCCCGAATTACCCCGGCTAGCCACACGGATCGGCGCGTGGAACATCAACGTCTCGAACGTGATCCCGCACACGCCGGAGATGGAGCGCGAAATCCTCTACGAGCGCGCGCTGACGGCCTGCGTCTACCGTGAGTCACGTTGGGCGGTTGATGTGAGCCTACCCAAGCTGGACCTGGACGCCGACACGCTCGATCCGCTGACAAAGCTATGGCGGGCGCGATCCAGCATCACCATGCTGCACACGAGCCTGAGCGCGCGCAACGACTATTGCCAGTTCGCGCAGGAGGGGTATGCGGTGGTACGCGCGGATGGCGCGGTCAGCCCGTGTCTCTCTTTGCTGTACGATCACCCGGAGTATGTGCGCGGGCTACGGCGAGATATCACGCATCACGCGTTCGGCAGCATCCACACTACGCCCCTGCCGGAAATCTGGGAGTCTCCGGCGTATGCCAGCTACCGCGAACGGCTGCGCACGTTTGGGTTCTCGCCATGTACAACG
>CBEVZO010000511.1:0-3647 GCA_965554365.1 uncultured Anaerolineae bacterium | reverse complement strand
ACTGCCGGAGATCAATTTTGGATCGTGGCAAGGCTGGTGTATACTGAGCAATGCGCGGGGGTTCACACGCCTTTACAGCTTTTCGTACAGGAGGCGTGACGTGGCACGACGGAGTCCGATTTGGCTTATTCTGGCACTGCGGTTGACGCTGTTTGTGACCGGGTGTCGCGGACAGCTTAGTTCAGTTGAACCCACTGCAACGGATGAAGGCTATGCGGCGACGCAGGTAGCGCTGCGTCCGACGGCAACGGAACCGCCGCCCACGCAGCCCCCGACGGAGACGCCTCTCCCACCAACGGCAACGGACACTCCGCTGCCGCCAACGGACACTCCGCTGCCGCCAACGGACACTCCGCTGCCGCCAACGGAGACTCCGATTCCGTCAGATACGCCTATCCCGCCGACAGAAACACTCACTGCCATGCCGACCACTGATGTGACGGCGACTGCCGCTGTGCAGCAAACCGAACAAGCGGCGCTTGACGCGGCGATTCAGGAGAGCATCAACGCGACGCTCACTGCACAGCCCACGCACACATTGGCTCCCACCGAGACGCCTGTGCCCAGTGACACTCCCTTGCCAACGGAAACCGCTACGCCGGAACCGACGGCTACATCGACTGCCACCCCAACTGATATTCCCACTGCCACGCCGACTACTGACGTAACCGCGACTGTCGCTGTACAACAGACTGCGCAGGCCGCACTCGACGCGGCGATTCAGGAAAGCATCAACGCGACGCTCACCGCGCAACCAACGCACACGTTGACGCCGCTTCCGACTGAGACACCGACCGACACGCCTGTGCCGCCTACGGCGACAATAGATGCAACCGCGACCACCGCCGCACAGCAGACGGAGCAGGCGGCACTCGATGCGGCGATTCAGGAGAGCATCAACGCGACGCTCACCGCTGAGCCGACCGCCACACTGACGCTGCTTCCGACCGAGACGCCGACTGCCACGTCAACTGATATTCCCACCGCCACAGCGACTACTGATGTGACCGCAACCGCTGCCGCACAGCAGACGGAGCAGGCGGCACTCGATGCGGCGATTCAGGAGAGCATCAACGCGACGCTCACCGCGCAGCCTACTAACACGTTGGCTCCCACCGACACGCCCGCGCCAACCGCGACGGAAACGCCCGATCTGTTAGCGACGGCCTTGCTTCAGACTGCCGAAGCGGTGCAGATCAGCGCGCCGACCGAGACGGCAAACTACGAGGCGCAAATCGCCGCCGCAGTTGAATCCACGCTGACGGCGCAGCCGACCGAAACTCCGATTCCTAGCGACACGCCTGTGCCGACGGAAACTTTCACGCCCACGCCGGAGCCGACCGACACGCCGACTCCGCGCCCCACGAATACCCCGTCGCCCACCGTGACGCCTTCCCCGTCGCCGACGGCTACGCATACGCCGAGCGCGACGCCAGAGCCGCCGACGCCCGCGATCACATTGGAACCATCACCCGCAGGTCCGACGCCCGATTTGTTCGCGACGGCGACGGCATTGGCTGTTCCACCCGCGACGGCGACGTTGGACGCCAACGCATTGACTGCCACGCAGATTGTGGCAAATGCTACAGCGGATCAGGCCGCCGCGTATACGGCGACCGCCTACCGCGAAGAAGTTGAGACCGCGCAGACCGCGACTGCTGTTGCTGTAATGGCAGCCACACCTGACTTTGAGGCGACCGCAACCTCAGCGGTGGCGACGGCGACCGCCGTAGCGCCGGAGCCGGATAACCTGGGATTGTTCTTTGACGTGCCGGAAGGGTGGAGCGCGCCGGAACAGCTTGATGCGTACACGCTGACCCTTGCCGGAGGCGATGCGACGTTGTTTATCTATCGCGGCGACTCGGCATATTTTGCTGACAATGACTGGGGCATCGCGCGCGACGAAACCGATCGCGTGAATGCCGCCGAAGCGTTGGCCGCCACCTTTGACGGCACGCTGGGCGATTACGAAGGTCGAGCGGCGATTCCGGTGCTGACGGAGCCGGAAGACGACCAACAGGGCGCGCTCCTGATCACGCAGTTTGGCGAAATGGAATGGCTCCTGTTCTCGTTCACTGCGCCAGTAGACGACTTCGACACGCTGCTCGCAGAGGTCATCGAGCCTCTGATTCTTTCGGTCGAACTCGCGCCAGACCCCGCTGCCGTGCCATCTCCGACGCCGGTTCCGCCGACCGCAACTTTCACCCCGACTGCTGTCCCGCCGACACTCAGCGCGTTCCAGCAGACGGCGACGGCGGTGATCCACGAAGCGACGCTGATGGCGACGTTGTATGTGCCGCCGACCGTTGGGCCAACCCGCACGCCGCGTCCGACCCGCACACCAACACATACGCCCACGTTCACGCCCTCACCGGATTTCCCGGCTACCGCGACAGTGGCGGTGCAGAATGTCACTGCGACGGCGCAGGTCGCCACTGCAGAAGCTATGGCTATTATCCCGTTCAATGTGCCAGCAGGGTGGGGCTGGCCGCGTCTGACTGATCCGGCAACGGTGTATCTGACGGATGATACAGCGCAGGTGTTCATCACCAGCGCGGACGCCGCCTATTTTGAGGCACGTTGGGGCATTCCCGCCGATGAGACGGGTGTGTTGCAGGCATCCGGCGCGGTGGTGCAATTGACCGGCGGGCAGAAGGTCGCGTATGATGTGCTCACACAGATGGTGACAATTCAGGTCGCAGATGGCGACGATCGGGGCATGATCTACCTCATGCCGCGCGCGGAAGACGGCTGGACGTTGATCTCGGTCAGCGCCCCGGCTGCCGATTTCGACACCTATGCGGATGTTTTCGCCATGCTGGTCGCCGCGTATGCCGGTGCTGCGGATGAGGCGGCTACACCGCCCGATCCGGTTCCAGCAACGGTTAACCCCTCAGATGTGACGCTGACGCCCTACCGTGATGACGCGTTAGGGCTGGCGTTTGATGCGCCTGCCGGGTGGGTGGAAAGCGTCGATGAAACGCTGAACGAGCCAGACATGGGGCTGTACGCGGTGATATTCTTCGCCAGCGCGGAGGATGCGGCAAATGCCGACGGTGTTCCAGCGATGCCCGCGCTCGCCGTGCTGCGTTTCAATGGGGCCGAGTTCTTGATGGAAAGCGGCATTGCTACCCCCGGTGATTTGCTCGTGCAGATGATGGACATCGACCGCGAGCATGTACTGCCGTTTGATGCGGCGGAGTATCCTGCGGCGCGTGCCGTGCTTGACGAAGACGGTATGTATGGTGCGATCTATGCGCTGGCGCTGCCCGATGATCATTGGGTGATTATGCTGCTGGTTGTGCCGCCGGAGGCCAATGTCGCATTGTGGGACGAAGTGGTGCTGATGCCGGTCGTGCGTTCAGTGGCGCTGCTGGAAGACGCCGCAACCGACTCCTAACCTGCGCTTAACGCCGCCCCTACTGAAACATAGCGTGCGGTTTGCCTGCGGGTTATTTGTGCTCTTAGCGTCGGTCGGTAGGACTACAAAATAGCGTGATTGGCGTATGTTGGCTCCCTATCCCCCCCGGCCCCCCTTTCCCCGCAGGCGGAGAAAGAGGGGAGCAAGCACGCAGTTAAGCCCCTCTCCGCGTGCGGGGAGGGGGCGCGAACAAGTTCGCGTTGGGGGAGGGGCAAACTCGCGATCA
>CBEVZO010000510.1:0-3655 GCA_965554365.1 uncultured Anaerolineae bacterium | reverse complement strand
GTGCCGTTGGCGTGCGGGTCGATGGTGAGATTCACCTCATCGTCGACTTGCTCCGGCATGGTCATGGTGTCGGGATCGTAGACCTGCATAATGGCGCGGTTGTTGGTATAGCGTATGGCTCCCTCTTTTACGGTGGCGTCGAACGTGAGTACGGTTTGTTGCTGCTTCACCGTGCCCAGGTTCCAGGTGATCTCGTGTGTGCTGGGGTCGTAGGAGCCGCCCCCGGTGATCGATCCCGCATCGACTTCGAAGGCGTCCGCCAGTGAATCAGAGACGGTGACGCCCGGCAGTGGTGTATCGCCGTCGTTGTTCACGGTGATTGTAAACGTGATGCGTTGCCCATAGTGGGGATTACCCTCCGAGACATCTTTGTTGACGCTGAAGTTGTACGTTTGGCGGGCGTGGGCGGAGTTCTGGGGAGACAACGACGGACAGGCTGCGACAATCAGTAGCACCAACAGCAGGGCTACAGCAAGCATTGAGCGTTTCATAGGAACATGCTCCTCAAAAGGTTAATGTAGTGTAGGCGGTGATGGGGGCGGTAGTAAATCGCAATTATGTCGTAGCGTGCAGCATAAAAGGGTCGTGTGAGACAAAAAACATGGGCGCAGAACGCGGCGGCTCTGCGCCCAGTGCGATAAATCCGGGCTGAAACAGCGGGTGGGCCTAGTACGCGTCCAGGTCCACGAAATAGGCGCTGGCGGCGCGGTCGAGCATCTCTTTGCTCAGGCGCGCGGGCACGTTGAGATAGCTGCAAATGTCGATGATCTGATCCACCATGTCGCGCGGATGCACAGCGCGTAGGTTACGGTCATCTTTGAGGTACCACTCTTGCAGCAGGTAGGCGAGACTTTGCTCGTCGTAGGGCACGCGCTTGGCTTCGCACACCGCTTTGAAGATTTCGCGGAAATGTTCAAAGTTCGGATCGCCAACTTCGATCTTGTGCGGAATACGGCGCAGAAACGCTTCGTCCACGAGGTCGGCGGGCGGCATGTTGGTACTGAACACGATCAGCACATTAAAGGGTATCTCGATCTTGCGCCCAGTGGAGAGCGTGAGGAAGTCTACGCGGCTTTCCAGTGGCACGATCCAGCGGTTGAGCAGATCGCGCGGGCGGACTTGCTGGCGGCCAAAGTCGTCGATCAGGAACATGCCGCCGTTGGATTTCATCTGGAAGGGCGCTTCGTAATATTTGTGTATCGGGTCGTAGACGAGATCGAGCGTTTCGAGCGTCAGTTCACCACCGACCATGATCACCGGTGGACGTATACGTACCCTGCGTGAGTCGTAGCGTTCTCCGGTGGAGGTGCGGCGACCGGCGCTCTGTTCGGGTAGCACTTCGTGGTTCACGTTGTCGAAAACGCGAATCACCTGCCCGTCCACGTCGATAGCGTAGGGAATCCACATCGGCGCGCCGAGGATCATGCGGCCCACGCGCTGCGCGATGGTCGTTTTACCGTTGCCGGGTGGCCCGTACATGAAGATCGCTTTGCCAGAGTTCACCGCTGGACCGATGCGCCCGTACATTTCCTCGGTGACGATCAAGCCTTTAAGCGCCTTGCCGAGCAGTTCGCGGTTGACGCGCAGCTTGGCACGCGCCTGCATATTCATCGCTTTGACGTACTGCTCCAACGTGACCGGGCACGGCCCTGCATACTGTGTGCGGGCCAGCGCCTCGTGCGCCTTTTCGATGCCTTTCATCGTGATCACATACTCGAAGCCGCCAGCGCCCAACCCGCTGCCGCCGCGCACTTCGAGGAACTTCTCGCGCTTCAAGCCTTCCAATACCGGATCAATCACACCCGTGAAGGGTAGGTGCATTTGGGTGGCGATCTGGTTGCCCGACAAATAGCCACCGAAATACAGGATTTTGATCGCCAGGTCAGCCAGGAGACCCGTGTTGAGGCCCGTGTGTTCGATTGTGGTGATGGGCGGCGGACTCCATTCTGTCGGTTGGCTTTTTGACATGCGGCGTGGGGGGGGCGTTGGTTTACCCATTGGTTTCCTCCAGGATGGCGCTTACACGATGCACTTCATTTTCCGTATTATAGCAGTGTGTCGCGATTCGCAAATGTGGCACACCGCGCGCGTCCAGATGTTTCGTGAGGCGTACGCCCTGCGCGGTCAGGTGCGCGAGTAGATCGGCGGCGTGGGTGTCGGCGGTCTGCATGGCTGCGGTGTCATCGGGATCAGGGTCTCCGATGCGGAACGTGACAATTGGGCCAAGCGCATCACGCGGCGTGATTACGGTATAGCCGAGCGCGGTCAGGTCGTCGATAGCATAGCGCGAGAGGTGCTGTGTCCATGCGTCGATGTGGGGCAGGCCGATCTCACGCAGAAAGCGAATGCTCGCCAGCAGCCCGAACATACCTGCGAGGTTGGGCGTGCCCATCATGAACCGTTGCGCGCCATATTCCGGTGTGATGTCGTAGTCGAGCCAGAACATCCAGTCTACGGTGGCGTTGGGGCCGATCAGCGCGGGTTGGAGCGTTTCGCACACGGCCTGACGCACGTACAGGAATCCCTGACCGGGTGGTCCCATCAGCGATTTTTGTCCGCCGCTGGCGAGAACGTCGATCTGCATGGCTTGCACATCAATGGGCATGTGGCCCGCCGCCTGGATCGCGTCCACGACGAACAGGATGCCGCGCGCACGACAGAACGCGCCCAATGCGGCGAGGTCTGCGCGATGGCCGGTAAGGAATTGCACCGCGCTGACGGCGATCACGCGGGTGTGGTCGTCCACATAGGGCACGAAAGCCTCAACGCTGGGGCCGCCGCTGCCGTCATCGGGCACAATGCGACACTCTACGCCGCGCCGTTGCAGTGACATCCAGGGATAGGCGTTGGACGGAAACTCTACGCGCGAAAACACGATGTTGTCGCCCGGTTGCCAATCAATCGCTTGCGCGATGGCGTTGATGGCTGTCGATGTGCTTTGCACGCCGACGATCTCGCGCATGTCGTCGGCATTGATCAGCGCGGCGACCTCAGTGTTGAAAGCGACGAAGATATTGCCCAACTCCGGCGGTGGGGTGGGCGAGAAGAATGCGCCCGGTTCGGTCGTGAGCCATTCGCCAACGGTCTGCATGGCGGCCTTAGTGGGCGCAGGGACGGGTGAAATACTGGCGTGGTTTAAGTACGTCAACGTGGTGCAGATCGGGAAGGCCTGCCGTACCGCGTCGAGATCATAGGTCAGGTGGGGGGATTGTACGTGCGTCACAAAAACTCCTTGTGTGGCGGGGGTGATCCGCGCCGCTTGAATAGATGAAGGCTGCTAAGAAATCAGCAATTAGCAGTGAGCGATTGGCTGTTAGCAAAATCCAATGGTTCACAGGGCGCAGCGAAGCTAGCGGTGCGTGCCGGTTTTTCTGCTAAAAGCTAAAGGCTAACCGTTTGAAGCTGTGATATTGACTCCATTATAGGCCAAAACGCGGCAAAAGGCGGTTAGAAAATGGCGCAAAACGTACGAAAAGGTTGATATAGCCATAAGGTTTGAGAACCCTAATGCTTTCTAACCGGATTCTCACGACTAGTAGGCCGTGCGTAGGTTGCGAGGTGGTGGGGCGGATGGTATAGTAGGGACGGTCTTTACTAAAACAAATTTTCATTTACTTCTCGTTGTCGCAAGTTCGTGTTGACTAGGGAGTGCAGA
>CBEVZO010000509.1:0-3695 GCA_965554365.1 uncultured Anaerolineae bacterium | reverse complement strand
TGTTTTTTTCACGCTATCTTACCCCCGCCCTCGACTTGTGGGTAATGATTAGCCATCTTGGATGGGGAGGGGGTTAGGGGGTGGGGCCGTTCTACGCATAATCTCAGCAACAAATAACTTTGATGCTTCTCACGCACCTGTATGCTCTGAATCTACATGCGGGGTGAGGTAAACTAACCGGGGGAATCAACCTTGACAGCCCCCCGCCCACCTGCTAAGATGAGCCACACTATCACGGACCCGGCGTTACCCCTGCCTTTGTGCAGGGCGCTGACGACCGAATTGGATGAGTATCACGCGAGGCCACCCGTAGCTTTTCTATCACGATGGCCTCACGTTATGCAGAACGGGACGGGCGTGTGAACGCCCGTTGTGACGCCTAGCGAAAACAACTATAAGTACGGGTGTTCCGGCCAGTGTGTATGCTGGCTCAGGCATGGAGGCAGATATGCCGACGATTAATCAATTGGTTCGCAAGGGCCGCAAACCAAAGCGCAAGAAGAGCAAATCGCCCGCTTTGCAATATACGTTCAATGCGTATACGCAGCGGCGCACGCGTCGTCCGAAGGGCGCACCGCAAAAGCGTGGGGTCTGCACCCAGGTGAAGACCATGACGCCCAAGAAGCCCAACTCGGCGCTGCGTAAAGTCGCGCGTGTGCGTCTCAGCAACGGGATCGAGGTTACGGCCTATATCCCTGGTGAGGGTCACGGGTTGCAGGAACACAGCGTGGTGCTGATACGCGGCGGTCGTGTGAAAGACTTGCCGGGTGTGCGGTATCACATCGTGCGCGGCACGCTGGACGCTGAAGGCGTCTCCGACCGCGAACAGGGGCGCAGCAAGTACGGCGCGAAGAAGCCCAAGAAATAGCTAGTGCTGGAGAGCAAAGATGCCAAGACGCTTTAGTCCCCCCAAGCGGCGTGTGACGCCGGACGTGAAACACAACAACATTCACGTTGAAATGTTCATCAACCGCATGATGAAGGGCGGCAAGAAAAGCACGGCACGCCGCGTGATCTATGATGCGTTTGAACTGATCGAAGAACGTGCGAAGAAAGACCCTGTGGAACTGTTCGAGCTGGCGCTGAAGAATGTCACGCCGATCCTCGAAGTGAAGCCGCGCCGCGTAGGTGGCTCGACTTATCAGGTGCCCGTCGAAGTGGCTCCGGCCCGTGCATTGTCGTTGGCGATGCGGTGGCTGATGGCCTCGGCGAAGGCGCGCGGTGGCCGCAGCACAGCCGAAAAACTGGCGGCGGAACTCATGGACGCAGCCAGCAATCAAGGCGCGGCGATTAAGAAGAAAGACGACACGCACCGTATGGCGGAAGCCAACCGGGCGTTTGCACACTACCGTTGGTAAACACAGCGCACTAACGACGTTACTGCGCAGAGGATGTTTTAGGCTACTATGTCTCCCAAGAATGCCATCACCACTGCTGCTCTGGACCTGAAAATGGTCCGCAACATCGGCATTATCGCCCATATCGACGCGGGCAAGACGACCACGACAGAGCGCGTACTCTACTATACGGGTCTGATTCACCGCATGGGCGAAGTGCATGATGGCGCGGCTACAACTGACTACATGGAACAGGAAAAAGAGCGCGGTATCACCATCACTTCGGCGGCGGTGACTGCGTTTTGGCAGGATCACCAGATCAACATCATCGATACCCCCGGCCACGTGGACTTCACCGCCGAGGTGCAGCGCAGCTTGCGCGTGCTGGATGGCGGGGTGGTGCTCTTTGACGGTGTGGCTGGCGTGGAACCGCAGTCCGAAACTGTATGGCGGCAGGCCAACGACTATCACGTCCCGCGTATCTGCCTTGTCAATAAGATGGATCGCACGGGCGCGGACTTTGAGCGTTGTGTCGGCATGATCGTGGACCGGCTGCATGGTAAGCCGATCCTGATCCAATTGCCCTATGGCGAAGGCGCGGACTTTAAGGGCATTGTGGACCTGTTCAAGATGGAGCTTGTGACCTATGGCGATGACCTGGGCACAGCCATCGACAGCGGTCCGATCCCGGAAGATTTCATGGACCTGGCACAGGCCGCTCGCGACGAGATGATCGAGAAAATCGTCGAGACGGACGAGGGCCTGACCGAGAAATATCTCTTGGAAGAGCCGATCAGCGATGACGAATTGATCGCGGCGCTACGCGCGGCGACAATTTCCGGCGACGCGCACCCCGTGCTGTGTGGTTCCGCACTCAAGAATAAGGGTGTCCAGTTGTTGTTGGATGCCATTGTGGATTACCTCCCCTCCCCGCTGGATGTTCCGCCCGTCACAGGCACACGCCCCGGCACAGACGAAGTTGTAGAACGCCACCCGCGCGACAACGAGCCGATGGCTGCGCTCGTTTTTAAGATCGTGACAGACCCGTTTGTGGGTCGTCTGGCGTTTTTCCGCGTCTATTCGGGCGTACTCAAGACCGGAACGCGCGTCCTCAATACGACCAAAGGTCGCAAAGAGCGTGTGGGGCGCGTCGTGCGTATGTTCGCCGACCGGCGCGAGGATGTCGAAGAAGTCCACGCGGGCGATATCGCGGCTATTCTTGGCCTGAAGCAGACCTTCACCGGCGAAACGTTGTCCTCGGAACACAAGCCGGTTGTGTTGGAAAATATCGAGTTTCCGACGCCTGTGATCTCCGTCGCCATCGAGCCGAAAACGAAGGCTGACCAGGATAAGATGGGTATTGCGCTGCAAAAGCTCGCGGAAGAAGACCCCACGTTTGTCGTGCGCGGGGATGACCAGACCGGGCAGACGTTGATCTCCGGCATGGGCGAACTGCACCTTGAGGTGCTGGTGGACCGCATGTTCCGTGAGTTCAAAGTGGATGCCCGCGTCGGTAAGCCGCGTGTCTCATACCGCGAAACGATTACGCGGAAAGCGGACGGCGTAGGACGTTTCATACGTCAAACCGGCGGCAGCGGCCAGTATGGGCACGTCGAGATCGAAATCGAACCGCTTCCGGCGAACACCGAAGAGGATGTGGTCGTTGAGAACAAGATTGTTGGCGGCTCAATTCCTAAAGAATACGTCAAGGCAGCAATGACTGGTATCCGCGAGGCGGCGCAGAGCGGCGTGATCGCCGGGTATCCGGTGACACGCATCTACATCAAGATTGTGGATGGCTCGTACCACGACGTTGACTCGTCCGATCTCGCGTTCAAAATCGCGGGTTCGATGGCGCTAAAAGACGCAGTAAAGCACGGTAAACCGATTATTCTGGAGCCGTATATGCGCGTCGAGGTTGTTGTGCCGGAAGAATACGCGGGCGACGTGATCGGCGATTTGTCTGCACGGCGTTCCAACATCGGCGGTATGGAAACACGCAGCGATGGTGTCGCGCAGATCAAGGCAGACGCGCCGTTGGGTGAGATGTTTGGCTACGCGACGAACCTGCGCAACGCGTCGCAGGGACGCGGCAGTTTTACGATGGAATTTGATAAATACGAACCTGTACCCGAAGACCTCGCGCAGGATATTATTCGCGGCGGGTAAGTCGGGCTACAGCCCGAAAGTACGATCTCTCAGGAGGCAGTATGGCTAAGGGAAAGTTTGAACGCACCAAGCCCCATGTCAATGTGGGAACCATCGGTCACATCGATCATGGGAAAACGACGCTGACAGCGGCGATTACCAAAACGTTGTCGCTCAAGGGTTGGGCTGACTTCCGCGCGTTCGACCAGA
>CBEVZO010000508.1:0-3696 GCA_965554365.1 uncultured Anaerolineae bacterium | reverse complement strand
CGTTCGCGACACGCTCCGGCGTGGTGAGCAGCGTCCATGCGTTCGCCGAATCTGAAATCGGCCAACCGATGTTCGCGTATCTTGGCCTCGCGGCGCTGGCGAGCATAGGATTGCTGATGTGGCGGCAGGAACGCGGTGATCTGCGCGGGTCGGATGATCTGGACTCGCTGCTGAGTCGTGAAGCGTTGTTCTTGCTGAATAATTGGCTGTTCCTCGGTCTGACGATTGTGGTTCTGTGGGGTACATGGGCCGAGGCGGTTACGACGATCATGGTGGATCTCGGTTTGCGCGATACCGTGATCAACCTGGGGCCGGACTACTACGAGCAGCCGGTCGGTGTGCCGATGTTGTTAGTGGTGCTTTACCTGCTGATGGGTATTGCCCCGTTGGCGGCATGGCGGCGGCAGACTGCAAAACGCCTGGGTCGTTCAATGCGCATTCCTGTCGTGTCGGCGCTGGCTGTGTTTATCGGCGTAGCGGTGTTCACTGATATTAACATCACCTCCGATATGCTCAAGAGCAATCCTGTCAAGACGCTCTATCTTGAGTTTGGCGCGGCGATGGCGTTTGGTCTGCTGACGATGGCCGGAGTCGCCACCTTAACCGAGCTATGGAAGGGTGTGGCGGCGCGTCACCGGCGAGGTGAACCGTACGTTGTGGCGTTAGGGAAACTGATCGCGCGCGACCGCCATCGCTACGGCGGCTACATGATCCACCTGGGCATGGTGGTTTTGGGCATTGGTGTGATCGGCTCGACGTTGTTCCAGGACGAAACCATGCAGACGCTCAGTGTGGGCGAGAAAATGGAAGTGGCCGACGATGTGAACCTGGGCGGCTACACGTTGCGCCATAACGGGCTGTACGAAGCAGAGGCGGCGGAAGGTGACCGCATCATGCTGATCGCCCGCGTGACCGTCTACAAAGGTGACGATATCGTGGCGCACATCCGGCCCCGGCGTGATATTTTCATGCGCGAGGACCAGTTCGGCAACTTGCAGCCCGGCGAAAACATGAGCATTCCCGGCAAGTACAGCACGCTGGGGGGAGATTTCTACGCGATTATCGTGAGCTGGGAAGGTAACGCTGTCACATTCCGCGTATACTGGAACCCGCTGATCTATTTCGTGTGGTATGGCGGGGTGATCCTGGTGATCGGGACAGTGATTGCGTTGTGGCCGGATCGCCGGCCTAGCCGAGCCGCGCAGCGCGCGAGCATTCCTGACGGTGCGACCGGCGTCGGCGCAGGAGATAAGTGACGAATGCAAGACAATAAACGCAAAACAAAGCGCATAACGATGGCAGACACTGGCCCCACCCCCCAACTCCCTCCCTATCCGAGATGGAGAGGGGGAGTCCGGCATGTGATCGCGAGTTTCTCCCCCCTCTCTAGCTTGGCTGGAGAGGGGGGACGGGGGGGTGAGGCCGCTTTTCGGCATACCACCCTACTCGTAAGTGTGTTGCTGACCTTGCTCGCGCTGCTGATCCCGCTGGGACGTGTGGCGGCGCAGGGCGGCGGCGGGTTTGAGCTACCACCGGGTGTCACCTGGGACGAGGTGAACGACATCGCGAGCCAGATGTATTGCGACGTGTGTGAAGGCATCCCGCTGGATGAGTGCGAGAGTATCGCCTGCCGCCAGTGGCGCGAGGAAATCGCGCGACTGTTGGGCGAAGATTATAACGAAGACGAGATCATTGATTTCTTCGTGGAACGCTACGGCGGGGATGTGGCGGCGCTGCCCCGCGATAAAAATGACCGTTTTCTGGTGCTGGTCGTGCCCGTGATCCTGATCGTGTTGGTCGGTGTGGTAGGGGGTTATCAGGTATGGCAGTTCCGCAAGCGCGGGATGCAGACCGGGCAGCCGGTCCGCCGCCGTACTGAGCGTCTGACCGAACGCCCCATACCCGATGACCTTGATCCTGTATTGCTGGACCGTTTGGCCCGTGAATTAGAGAGTTTAGACACATGACTGACGACCGTATAGACGACCGCATGATGGACGACGCAACCCCGCAAGATGATCTCCCGGAGTGGCTGCAAGACGCCGCCGGAGATGATGACTCCGCACCGCCGCAGAAAGCGCAGCAGCGGATTTCGACTACGACGCTGTTGGCGATGCTGACAGTGGTGGGGATCATCGTCGTGATTGGCTATGCGCTGTACGAAAGTCAGCGCAAACCGGAATCGCTGGTCGGCAAAGATGCGCCAGATTTCGGCGTGACGGTGTACGACACCGATCTGGTTGCGCAGCGCGGCGAACGGCTCACCAACGAGTCGTTGGCAGGCCAGGTGATCGTGCTTAATTTCTGGGCGGATTACTGCGTGCCGTGTCAGGCCGAAGCGCCGATGTTTGAGCGCATGTGGAACGACTACAAAGCTCACGGCGTGATCTTCCTCGGTATCAACACTGAGAATCCGCTGCCGAACGCGCTCCAATTCTTGACAGATTACGGCATCACGTATCCCAATGGACCGGACGAAGCCGACAAGATGTGGGACGCCTATAACGTGACAGGCATCCCCGAGACGTTTGTGATCGACATCAACGGCGTCGTAAGAGAACACTACATCTCGTCACCGGGTGAACGTGATTTTCGTGCCGTGATCGACCTCGCGTTGGAAGGACCGGAATCGCTGGTCGGCAAAGATGCGCCGGATTTCGGCGTGACGGTGTACGACACCGATCTGGTTGCGCAGCGCGGCGAACGGCTCACCAACGAGTCGTTGGCAGGCCAGGTGATCGTGCTTAATTTCTGGGCGGATTACTGCGTGCCGTGTCAGGCCGAAGCGCCGATGTTTGAGCGCCTCTGGAACGACTACAAAGATCGCGGCGTGATCTTCCTCGGCATCAACACTGAGAATCCGCTCACGGATGCACTTCAATTTCTGACGGATTACGGCATCACGTATCCCAACGGGCCGGACGAAGCCGAAAAGATGTGGGACGCTTATCACGTGACCGGCATCCCAGAGACGTTTGTGATCGACATCAACGGTGTTGTAAGAGAACACTACATCTCGTCACCGGGCGAGCGTGATTTTCGTGCCGTGATCGACCTCGCACTGGAAGGATAGCCGATGACCACGCGTGATACTATGCCGGACGAACGTGCGGAACAGACGGTCAACACGACCGAAATGCTACTGATCGCGTTGGTGGTGGTGATCGTCGGCGCGGTGCTGATCGAGTATGGCGGCGATATGTGGGAGCTAGTCTCCGGTTTGCTGAGCTTCTCCACTACCGGCATCATGATTCTACTGCTGCTCTTTGTCGGGTCGCTGGTGTTTGTAGTGCTGCCGCTGCTGGACCCCGCTGGTGAACTACCCTCGGTCATGACGGACGACGGCGCTCCGAGGCTGCACGGGACACAGCGTCAGAACCGCGCGCTCGAAATCTTGGCGGCGGAAAAGTGGCGGCTCCTGCGCGCGATCCGCGACATGGACTTCGACTATGACATGGGTAAGCTGACCGATGATCTGTATGTTGTGCAGCGCGTGACGTTGATCCAGCGCGCGATTGCCGTGATGCAGCGCAGCGACGAGATCGAAGCGACGATTCTCGATCAGGTGGATCGCGTCGCGGCGGCGCTGGCGGCGTTCCGCGAGCAAACCTAATTTTCTCCCCCACCCGATAACCACATGCTGCAACTCCCCCTCTCCGCCTGCGGGGAGGGGGCCGGGGGGAGGGGTAAACTGAT
>CBEVZO010000507.1:0-3718 GCA_965554365.1 uncultured Anaerolineae bacterium | reverse complement strand
ATCATTGCTGAGGAAGCGCGCAAAAACCGGGATAAACGCCGAGCCGAGCGCACCCCCTGCGACCAGCACGAACAGCGTTTCCGGCACGCGCTGCGCCGCCATGAACGCGTCGAGCTTTGCCCCCGCGCCAAACGCCGAGTTGATCGCGGCCTGACGCACGATGCCCAGCACCCCGCTGAGCATGTACGCCGCCATGACCATCCCGGCGGCCTGTGCGATCTGGCGTCCGGTGAGGGCGCGTGCGGAGGATGATGCGGCTGCTGATTGCGTGTCGTTCATATTGTGTTCCCCGTATCCCCAATGACGTGCTTGCGTAACGGGCAAGTATAGCAAGTCCGCCGCGAATCAGGGAATCATCGCCCCCGTGTTAAGCGTCTTTAAATGGTTTCACGACCCAAGCGGCGCAAGGTGTGCTATTATTGGCGGCAGCGAACGACATGCGCGTATTTTCAACTGGTGTTAAAGGGACTGCCCCATGAAACACACTCGTATTCCCCGGACTTTGCCCGCCCCGGCGACATGGATCGCCTGGACGTTGATCGTAATCTTGAGCATGACGCTGCTCGCGGCCTGCGGCGGCGATGATGGCCCCGCCAAACCCGGTGATGCGGCTCCGCCGACCGCCATCCCTGCTGATGCGGAAACTGCGGCTCCCGCCGTCGCCCCCACGTTGGTGCTGTCGGTGGAGGATGTGCGCAATGCCGTCTACAGCCCGGATGGATCGCAGATCGCGTTGACCAACGGCAGCACGGTGTGGATTTACACCGCTGCGTTGGAACAAGTGCGCGCGTTGAAAGGGCACGACGGGCCAGTGCGCTGGGTCGCGTGGTCACCGGACAGCGCACAGCTTGCCAGCGCCAGCCTCGACGGGACGGTGCGCGTGTGGAATGTGGCTTCCGGCGAGAAAGTTGCGCGGTTCACGGGCCATGCAGATTGGGTCGTGACGGCAGCGTGGTCGCCGGATGGCGCACAGATCGTCAGCGGCGGGACCGCTAGCACGCTGCGTGTGTGGGACGCTGCGACCGGCGAGGAACTGACGCAGTTAGGGTCTAGCCGCGTGGAACATATCACGGTGCAGTTCGCCGATGACGCGATCTTCGAGACGATCAGCGAGACGGCGTATGCGCGGGCGTTGCTCGATGCGCTGGTAGCGGAGCCGTTCACGGACCTGATCGCGCAGTTAAAAGACCTGGAGTACACCGTCACTATCGCGTTTGATGATCCCGCGCAGGTGGCGCAGGTGATGACCTTACGCGATGCCGAGTATCGCCTCAGCCTCACCGTTGATCATGAGGGATTGACGGCGGAACTCGACGCGCTGACACAGGCGGAATTGCTCGCGTTGGCGCTGGCGTTGGAAGACCCGGTAGTGCTGGATACTGTGCAGCAGTGGAACGATGCGGAAGCTACTGTCGCGGCGATCCTGGCGCGCGACGATGCTGACCTGATCCGCGTGGTGCGCAGCTTGCAGAACGAAGAAGTAGTGTTGGTGATCGAAACGGACGACGGCGGCACAACTGTCGCCAGCCCCGCCGATGACGACTTCATCAACACGCTATTGGCGGCGGGTGACGACGCGGCAATCTCGTTTGGTATCGCGAATGAGGAGGAGATCGCGGCGCACCTGCAAGACCCGGACTTCCTCGCGGCGGTGCAGCAGTTGGACGACGCGCAAAACACCATCACAGACATTACCAGGCGCGACGATGCCGCGCATTTGTTGTTGGTCCGGCGGTTGCTGGAAGTAGATTACACACTAGCGGTACAGAACGGCGCTGCGGAATTCGACGCGACACTCGCGGCGCTCGATAACACGGCGCTCACGCACCTGTTGGCGTTGCTGCAAGATGCCGCGCTGCTCGATGTGCTGACGGATGCCAAACAGATCAGCTACACGACGGAGGAACTGCGCGGGGTGTCGATCAGCGACGTCACGGCGACGCTCGCGCCTGTGCCGCACACGGCGCTCATCAGCATAGACGACGACGCGCTGCAAGCTACGCTCGATGATTTGACACAGGCTGATGTGTTACGTGTGGTGCAATTGCTAAACAGCCCAGTGCTGCATTACCAGATTGACGAAGCGGCGAACGCTCAGGCGATCCTCAATGCGTTCGAGGCGCGCGACGACGCTGATTTCGTCCGCGCGTTGCGGCAGTTAGAGGGTCCGCGCACCGTCGAGACGATCTTTAGCATGATACAGAGATCACGCGACGTGCGTATTTCGCGTAAACGCGCGGACGCTGACTACGTACTCACGATCACGATTAGCGATGAAGCGGCAATCGTGGACCTCAGCACGCAGACGGACGACGAGGTCGCGGCGGCGTTCCGTGCGCTGGGCGCGGATGATCTGAACGCGTTGCTTGATGCGGGCACTTACACTACGACCCCTGCGCTCGATGCGGCGGCGGTGGCGTTGATCATGGCGCAGATTGACACGCCCATGTTCACGGTTGCCACGCAGCGCGAAGCAAACATGCACGCCAACAGCGTGACGGCGGTGGCATGGTCGCCGGACGGTGCGCCTGACTCGTCAGGCGGGTTGATCGCCAGCACCAGCGCCGATTACTCGATCCGTCTGTGGGACGTGGCGAGCGGTCGTTTGCTGAACACGCTCGAACGAGATGAGAGTATCGTCGCGGTGGCGTGGTCGCCGGATGGCACGCAACTTGCCAGCGGTGATTGGGATCATGAGGTGGTCGTGTGGGACCTCAGCGCGGGCGCGGAGAGCGCCGCCGACGCGGTGACGCTCAGTGGTCATGAGGAACGCGTGGCTGCGGTGGCGTGGTCGCCGGATGGTGCGTATCTCGCGACCGGATCACGCGATGGCACGCTGCGCGTGTGGGATGCGACATCCGGTGCTGCATTGGCGCTGATCAATGCGCATGGCACGGAAGTGCGCGCGGTGGCGTGGTCGCCGGACGGCGCGACGTTGCTCACGGCAGGCGCGGATCAGACGGTGCGCCTATGGGACGTGGCGCAAATATTGAATACCGAGGCAGAATAGGCCAGCGGACTAGCTGGGATTGTCGGGCGGAGTGTCATCTGGCGCAGACTTCGCATCAGGTGGATACACTAGCACATCGGTGGGCGACGTGGTGGCCTTGAGCAATTGCCGCGCGCTCACCCGCACGTCGCGCTCCGCACCATCAACGTGCATCGTGACCGGGTCCGGGCTGGTGAGCTGTGCTTCAGTGACCCACAGCGCGCCGGATGCAGCGGGCGCAACGATCAGTGGTCCCATGATTGCGTCGCGCTTGAACGTGATATCGTAGATTTCGAGAAAGTAGTGGGTCAGCAGTCCGGTTTGCCCCTTGCGATCCGTGAGCCGTTCGCGTTCCAGCGTCCACAGGCGCTTGCACGTCACATCCTCCGGCGCGAGGCGTGGCAGCAGTTGGGCTTCGTGGACCAGTTCTTCCTCAAGCTCACGGAACGGCGAATGCTCGCGTCCCTCAGCGGTATAAAACCACGCGCGAAACGCGGGCAATTGCGCCTTGGGTAACGTAAGACGCAGTTCCAGATGCGCCGGGTCTTCGAGATGCGCGCCAAAACGCGCCAATAGCCCCTCATCATAGAATTCCAGCGCCCCACCAATCGGAGACAACACATAAACCCCCTTCTGCCGGCGGTTGTAGTTGAGCAGCAGAAAATAGCCGCGTGTCGGGTGTTGAATGCGGCATAGCGACGCGCCGCTGATGCGAATCCATTCGGCAGC
>CBEVZO010000506.1:0-3724 GCA_965554365.1 uncultured Anaerolineae bacterium | reverse complement strand
AGAATCTCCCACACCGTAGCCCGATCCTCAGGCGTGATACCCATTCCCTGATCGCTGATCGTCAGCACCGCCATTTGCCCATTGCGGACCAGGGTAAGCGTTACTGTACCATTCAGTGGTGAGAACATCACGGCGTTACGCAGCACTTCGCTGATGGCGGTGACTAACAGATCACGCACGCCTCGCACAAACAACGGATCGTCCGCTGGCTCGTATTGATCGAATATGATTCCGCGTTCTTGAGCCAGTGCCAATAACGTAATCTGTGCATCGTAGGTTAACTGCACCATTTCTAACGTTTCGCCTGATGTCCGAATGCGGCGGGGCACAAACCCACTGAGCATTTGTGCATAGAGGACCATTTGTTCAGCCAACCGGTTCAAACGTTGTGTGCCGTTTTGGATCAAGTCTAGGCTGATGCGTACATCTTCAGTCAGTTCATTTTCCTGCAAACTCTGCATTTCTTCAGCCAACAGCGCAAAGCCGCCGGTGACATAGGTCAACGGGGTGCGCAGTTCGTGGGAGAGCAGTTGTACCAGGATGCGTCGTGCGCCGTCCAGCTTTTCCACTGCTTCAGCACGGATTTCCGCCGTGCGCTGGAGTTTGTTTTGAATCGCGATCAAAAATTCTTCTGGCTCAAACGGTTTGACGAGATAATCGTCAGCGCCCATCAGCTTGCCGACTGATACATCGCGGCGTGATCCCAGGGCGGTCAGGAAAATGAAGGGTACGGTTTTTAGGTGGTTGCGTTGTCGCACCGCCTGGAAGAATTCATACCCATCCATGACGGGCATCATAATATCGCTGACGATCAGTTCGGGAACAAAGCCCTGATTCAGAATATCTAACGCTTCGCGTCCGTCGCCGGCAACCCGCACATTGTAGCCTTCCATGTTCAGCACCATGGCGGCGTTCTGACGTAAATCTGCGTTGTCTTCAACGAAGAGAATGGCTGTCCCCATCGTATCCTGCCCTTTACCTGGTTTGTTTTTTACTTGATAAACGGATCGCGTTGCCCAAAGTGGCGTACGGCAGATCATGCATTGCTTAGTGCCGATATACCTGAATATATTATACCCCAAACCAACTTTCCGGTTTGGGCATTTTTGTGCTACGCGCGTCTGTTTTCAGGATGTTAGGGTTGCAGTTCGTCTTTGTCGTTGGTTTTGAATTCTTCATAGATACGATCCAGCCCGGTTTTGATGCGCCGCTGTACTTCTTCAATGTCATGTGGTGCATACGGAAAGAGTTCCAGTAGTTCGGGGACCAGGGTGGATGTATCGGCGCGGGGGCGGCCCTCGCGATACAAGCTTTGCACGCGGCGGCGCGCAGTACGCAGATAGTGCGACAGGGGTTCGGTGGCACTTTTATCGACCAGTGTGCCACGTCCAGGCACGATGTGGTCGGCAGCGAAGCGGCTGCGACGCAAAAGTGTGAGATTGTCCAGCCATTCTTTTGTACACGGGCTAGTCAGGTAGGGGTGTTGATCCGCCAGTACGCTGTCCCCGGCAAAGAGAACGCGTGCTTCGGGTAAATGCACCCACAGACTCCCGGTAGTGGGGCCGGGCATCGTCAACAGTGGAATTGTGTGTTGTCCATAGCGCAGTTGCATCCGCTGTGTGAATCCAATGGTGGGTCGCCGGAGTTGCACATGGGCGAATTGGCTGCGTTCAAAGGAATGTTGGATCAGGCGCTCGACGGCGGTATCGACGAAATTGGAGGGCAAGTGCTGCAATGCGTGGATGGTCGCGTCATGCGCCACGATCACGCGGCTGTCGAACCAGCCATTACCCAGGATGCGGTCGCGATGACCGTCCGTATTAACAATCGCCACCACTGGTTTGTCCGCAATCCCGGCCAGCGTGGTACGCCAGCGTCGTGCATCTTCAGGGTATGGTGGGGTGTCGATCAACACAAACCCGTCATCTGTCAGGATTGCGCCGACGGTGACGCGCTGAAATCCCATCTCGACAAAAACGCCTGGGGCCAGTTCAAGCACGGTAGTTCCCTTACCCTTTATAATGGCTGGTTCTGTAAACTCTCAGCCGCCACAGCCAACGCCGCTTCGACTTGTGCGCTGGTGGCTTGTGCCCCGCCGCCTTGTGCAAACGAGGGGCGTCCCCCACCGCGCGTAATGTCCCACACCGCCAAACCTTGTTTAAGCGCCGGGACCATATCGTGCGGCAAATCATCGGAGCGCGCCACGAGCAACATGGCTTTGTCGCCGGATGTGCCACATAGGGCGATGGTGGCGGGATGTGCAATGAGGTGCTGCACAATCTGGCGTACTTCGCCCACATCGCGCTGGTCGAAGGCCTTGATCACCAGGGCATACCCATCGTGTTGCGCTGCGCTGCGCCACAGTTTTTCCGCTTCGGTTTCCAGCAGCGCGGTGCGCAAAGCACGCAATTCGTGTTTGAGCGCCTTGTTTTCCTCGCGCAGTTTTTCGAGGACATCGGGAATATCCGCGTAGCCGGTGGTGAGCTGCGCCGAGAGATCACTCAGCAGGGTGTGTTTCGCGCGGTAATCGAGCAGTGCCCGCGTGCCGCAGCGGAACTCTACACGGGTGATATCGCCACGCCGTTCAGTTTTCAAGACCTTGATCAACGCGATCTCGCCCGTATGCGCGACATGTGTACCCCCGCACGCTGTCACGTCGAAATCGTCCACCGCGATCACGCGCAGCTTGCTCACGCCGTCCGGTACTTTACGCAGTGGCAGGGTGCTGATTTCGTCCGCAGTGGGATACCAGGTGCGTACAGGCCGGTTCTCGGTCACGATCTGGTTGGCAAGGTCTTCGGCAGCAGCTACTTTTTTGGCGCTGAGTGTTGATGTGTCCAGATCAATGGTAACGCTGTCAGGGCTGAGATGAAAGCTGACTGTTTCGGCGTTTGCCACGCGGATAAACGCTTGTGTTAAGACATGCTGTCCCGTGTGGTGCTGCATGTGGTCCAGGCGGCGTTCCTGATCGATCTGACCGGATACGCTATCGTCGGGTAGCTCTGCATCTAGCGCATGCAGTACGGCGTCGTCGCTGTCGCGGATCACCACATCGCACACTCTCACACCGTTGAGTGTGCCTGTGTCGTGAGGTTGTCCGCCGCTGCTGGGATAAAAATAGGAACGGTCCAGCACCACAGTGGGCGCGTTGTCGTGCGTCGTGCGTTCGATCACGCGTGCGTCGAATGCCGTCGTATACGAATCAGTGTAGTACAGGCGTTGAGTGGTCATAAGGGCCGGTTCGCTTGCGTGTTGCTGAGGCACTATGCCACGTATTGTAACATTTCACCCACAAAAAGTGGAGTGCAGGTTGAGTTTTGGCTAGGGCTGCCTCATTCTAACGAAGATTTCACCACAGAGTTCACGGATCGCGCAGAGAAAAAAAAGGGGTCTTTAGGATTTCGCGGGGTAGCCACCCAATGTGTGGGTGTCGTTTGCCGAATTCACCCCTGTATATGGAATTTACCCCCACTGATCTGTTCCCTTGGCGGTTTCCCGTGCGCGGTTTTCGTTGTCCCATTGCGCCAGCAGAGCAAACAGATACAACATGAATTTACCCTGCGGGGTAGTGGTATCCAGCCAGGGTTCTGACACGGATACCAGCCCAACGTCAGCTTCTTTGAGCCGAGCGACGTTGCGAACCACATCGGCCAGGCTGCGGCTGAAGCAATCCAGCTTATGCACGACGATCACGTCAAATTGCTGAGCTTCGGCACGACTCATC
>CBEVZO010000505.1:0-3728 GCA_965554365.1 uncultured Anaerolineae bacterium | reverse complement strand
GGGAGCGAGATCGCCGGGGATGGCCTGTACGTCGATCTCCCGCCCTGGCAGACGCACATCTTTACGTTTTCCTAGCGCATTTCACGGGAGTAAACACGTATGGGTCGCCATCTATACGTCCTGATTTTCGCGTTGATCAGCGTGGTGTTTATGTTGGTGGGCGGTTTTGTGGGGTTGGTCGAGGGACCGCGCCAGGATCGTGAGGCGCGCCACATTGATAATTTGCCCGATCTCACCTACGACCAGTTGGCAACGCAGTCTCCCGGCACAGAGGTCGCGCTGACCGGGACGCTGGTTGATAACGGCAGCCGTGCCAACGATGAGTACGGCGTCACCGGGCTGGAACTGGTCGCCTATGAGGTCCACGAGTGGGATGTATACACCGACAGCGACGGCGATGTCTCCGGCTCCTGGGATTTGCTGTACCGTGACATAGCATCATTGGCGATGCAGTTCGGCAGCGGGATCGTGACGGTGGAACGTGATGACTCCGCTGCGGGGATCACGTTGGACGGCGCATTGTATGAAACTATCACGCGTGAGGGCAGCGGGAATCGCAGCGCGATGTACGACGGTCGCAGCTACCCTGATGGCTCGTGGCGTGTGCGCGGCTTTCGCAACGGCGACCAGATCACGGTGCTGGGCGCGATCAGTGCCAGCGGCGGCGTGACGCCCGATCAGTTGTACGCCGGGACGCGCGCCGACCTTGTCGCCGACTTGCGAAATAACGCGCGGTTTTTGCGGCTGTTCGGCTTAGTGTTTGGCGGTATCGGCGCGATTTTGGGCGTCGTGGCGTTGGTGATATTCGTGCGGCGGCGCTAGCTTTATCGCCGTCCCACATAATGCGCTGCCAGCGAGTCTACGCGCCCGCCGTAAGATTCCCCGAACAGGTTCAGGTGTACGATGATGTAGTACAACTGGTAGAGCGCGCGGCGATTATTATAATCGGGTGTGGGCCACGTCGCCTGATACGCACGGTAGAATTCTGTTGAGAAGCCGCCGAATAACTCGCTCATGGCAAGGTCCATCTCACGGTGTCCGTAGCACACTGCCGGATCGATCAGCACCGCCTCGCCGTCCGTGTCGATCAGGTAATTGCCGCCCCACAGATCGCCGTGCAGCAGCGACGCGGGAAATTCATCGCCCAGAATCTCCGGCAGACGATCCAGCAGCCGCGTGAGCAAATCCTCGCGGCGCTTGGGCAGCCGTCCCAATTGGCGCGCAAGCTCCATCTGGTAGCCGATACGCTGATCGCGGTAGAACTCCGCCCACCGTTCCGTGCGCGGATTCGGTTGGTCTAACCGCCCGATGAAATTGTCGCGGTCCAGGCCGTGCTGGTCGGCGGTGTGGCGGTGTAGTTCCGCCAGCGCCGCGCCAAAACGTGCCATCGTAGCGCCGCCACCCTTGCGCCCCGTTTCGATGTATTCCAGCAGTAGATAGGCTGGTGCGCCGTTTGCCGCGTTCCCCTGCGCGATCACAGCAGGTACGCGGATCGCGCCCGGTTCCGCCAACAGCCGCAGTCCGTGCGCCTCAGCGGGGAACATTTCCGGCGGGGCGGCGTTGTGCCACTTCACGAAATACGCCTTGCCGCCCGCCTCGAAGCGCGCCGCCTGGTTGATGTCGCCCCCCGTTGCGTAGCGTGCCTGTTCGACCGGTGCGCCCAACACCTCCGCGAGCGCGGCAGCGAGTGCGATCGGGATACTCATCACACTCCCTCAGTTTCGCGGATATGCGCCAGCAAGCCCCCGGATGCGTTCAGCACCAGTTGATACACGTACTCGAAGCGCCCATCATAATATGGATCGGGAACCTGTGTTTCGCCCGCGTCTTCGGCATAATCGAGAAAACGCTTGATCACCGCGACGCTGTCCTGCGGGGCCATGCGTTCGAGGTTCGCAAGATTCGAGTTGTCCATCGCCAGGATGTAGTCAAAGTCGGCGAAATCGGCGCGCACCACCTGTCGCGAGCGCCCATCGTACGGGATGTTATGTTTCGACAGCACGTTGCGCGTGCCGCGATGCGCCGGTTCCCCGGCGTGATAGCCCGCCGTCCCCGCCGAATCGACGGTGATCTGGTCGCTCAGCCCTGCTTCATTGACCAGATGTTGAAATACGGCATCCGCCATCGGTGAACGGCAGATATTTCCCAGGCAGACAAACAAGACACGTATGGGCATCATCGAACCTCCTTGCATCATGGGATTTTGCACCGCGAGTGTAATCGGTTTGGGGTTGCAATTCAAGTGAGTGCCCCTTGCTTGATTGCACCAGTTGTAGAGGCCGCGCGATCACTCGCACAACACGGGGCGGTCGGGCTGGTCCTTGATGTTCAACGGCAGCCCGAAATAGGGCGATGGATCGAGCGTGTTGGCGATACGGGCTTCGTTGCGGAAACTGCCGTCCGCGTCGCTCTTGACGATGCTGAAATGCACATGCAGCCCAATCGGAACTCCGCTCCCGTTATACTCGCCCTGGTAGCCGAGCAGCGTGTCCTGCGTTACCCATACCTCACCTATGCCGGGCGGAAAACCCGCCGCGATGAAGGATGTGTCGCCGTCTTTGGAGGCCATGTGCGTGTAGTAGGTCCAGATGGTGCGACCCGGTTGCAGCGGATCGTCGTGGCGGATGATGACAGTCGATTTCCAGTCATCCAGCCGCGTGAGATAGCCCTCATACGCCGCATAGACCGGCACTTCTCCCGGCGCACCATCCCCGAAAATGTCCAGTCCTGTGTGACGCCGCAGCACATTATACGGCGCAGCAGGATCGTTCCATAGCAGCCCAACAAAGCCCTCGGAGGGCAGCACAAACGGCGCGCCGGGACATGGCTCACGCGGGGTGATCAGGCCCGGACGCTGCGCCCGATCATCAAACCAGCGCCGGATATAGCGCGTGCTGTTGGACTGCGATTGACTGTACAGCGTCAGGGCGATGAAGCCGCCGCCCAGTGTGCCGGTGATCCCCAGGAGTGCGAGCAGTCCCTTTTGCCACCAGGGACGCGCCCGCAGCCAGTTGAATAATCGTTTCAGGATTATATTCCCCTGTATCTGTAGCGGTAGGGCTTGCCCTACCCACTCGTTCTACCTGTTTGTTCCTCACCCTGGGGTAACCCAAGGATTACCCCTACAAAAACTTTATCATCCTGCACACGCCTACGCGATAAACCCGTGTTTGCGCAGCCAGTCTTCGAGCTTTCTTTCGCCCGGTTCGGTGATCATCGTGCCGCGATCCACCCCTCTAGGGCTGCTGCCAGAAACCAACGGTTCCGGGTCTTCATACGGCAAATTTTCGCCTGGCTGCGCGACAATGATCGTCGGCACGGACTGGTAGCCGGTCCATTCGAGTACGCGTGCTTTGGCCTGGTCATCCTGATCGATGAAGATTTCGCGGTACGGCACGTTCTCGCGATCAAGCACACGCTTGGCGGCACGCACAAAAGGGCACGACCGTGTGCGGGAATACATGACTAATTCGTAGTCAGCCATCGTGGATTACCTTTCGTGAAACAATTCGTCCTCAAACGCAACAATGCCACACATGATACCGCAGCCGATCAAGCCTAATCCGGCTGCAAAAAGCATAAAATGCTGTTCACAATACCCTGCGCCAGTAAGGGCCGTTGAGAGATCAGCATCTCGCGATCATTGAGCATGAAGCCCAACTCGAGAATCGCTGTGGGCGTGTCGAGCGAGACTTCACCGAATGTATGGTAGCCGGTCATGTCTTCCG
>CBEVZO010000504.1:0-3731 GCA_965554365.1 uncultured Anaerolineae bacterium | reverse complement strand
GGGATGTCGGTGATCAGTGCTTCGGTGGTCAGGATCATCGCCGCGATACTCGCCGCGTTCTCCAGCGCACCCTTCGTGACCTTCGCCGGGTCGATGATACCGGCTTTGATCATGTCCACGAACTTGCCCGTCATCACGTCGTAGCCGATGCTCGTGTTTTTCTTCTTCTTTTGCTCACCCTGCACCTGCTGCTGGATCACGCCGCCGTCCAGACCTGCGTTGCCCACGATACCACGCAGCGGCATTTGCAGCGACTTGCGCACAATCGTCACGCCGGTGTTCTCGTCGTCGTAGTCCAGCTTCACGTCGTCCAGCACGGTCATCGCATTGATCAGCGCCACACCGCCGCCGGGCACGATGCCTTCTTCCACTGCCGCACGTGTCGCGCTCAGCGCGTCTTCCACGCGGTGCTTCTTTTCCTTGAGTTCGACCTCAGTCGCCGCGCCGACGCCAATCACAGCCACGCCGCCGCTCAGCTTCGCGACGCGTTCTTGCAGCTTCTCGCTGTCGTAGTCGCTGGTCGAGTTCTCGATTTCCACGTTAACCTGATCCACGCGCATCATGATCGCGTCTTCTTCGCCCGCGCCATCAATGATTGTGGTTTCGCTCTTGTTGCTGACCACCTTGGCTGCGCGACCCAGGTCTTCCAGGGTCACGGAGTCCAGGGTGCGGCCCAGGTCGGCGGTGATCACTGTACCGCCGGTCAGCGTCGCGATGTCTTCCAACATGGCCTTGCGACGGTCGCCGAAGCCGGGGGCCTTCACGGCCAACACGTTCAGCATCCCGCGCAGTTTGTTCAGCACCAACGTCGCCAGCGCTTCGCCATCGATGTCTTCCGCGATGATGACCAGTTCGCGCTTGCCGAGTTGCAGCAGTTTTTCGAGGATCGGAACCAGGTCGGCGGCTGCCGAGATTTTCTTGTCGTAGATCAGGATGTAAGCGTCTTCGATGACGGCTTCCATCGTTTCGGGCGAGCTGATGAAGTACGGCGAGATGTAGCCGCGATCAAACTGCATACCCTCGACGTAATCCGTCTCGAATTCCAGGCCCTTGCTCTCTTCGACCGTGATCACGCCGTCTTTGCCCACGCGGTCCATCACGTCCGCAATCAGTTCACCGATTTCGCGATCCTGCGCGCTGATCGCCGCCACTGACGCGATTTCTTCCTTGGTGCTGATCTCAATCGCCATCTCGCCGACCTGGGCTGCGACTGCTTGCGCCGCCGCCAGAATGCCACGCTTGAGCAGCATCGGGTTCGCGCCCGCCGCCAGGTTGCGTAGACCTTCGGTGACCATATAGTAGGCCAGCACGGTCGCGGTGGTCGTGCCGTCACCGGCGATGTCGTTGGTCTTGGTTGCGGCTTCCTTCAGAAGCTGCGCGCCCATGTTGGCAAACGGGTCTTCGAGTTCGATTTCCTTCGCCACCGACACACCGTCGTGGGTGATGGTGGGTGCGCCCCACTTCTTGTCCAGCGCCACGTTACGGCCCTTTGGCCCCAGCGTCGTCATCACGGCTTTCGCCAACGTGTCGATACCTTGCTTCAGACCATTGCGTGCTTCCTGGTCAAACACTAATTGCTTGGGCATAGATCGCTAGTCTCCTTGATACGTGTTGCTACGTCAATTGAATGGTTTGCATAACCGTGACCGGCAGGCATACTGCGCACCGTGTCGTGGGGACATTAGCACTCAGATTTGTACAGTGCCAAAACTTTGACCATTGTACCGGGTTTGATGCGGCAACTGAACCCCTGGTGCGTTAGAAATATATATAAACCGCGCTACGGAACGGTTCGCGCAGCCACTGGCAGACTCCGTCATTGCCAACGCAAAAACGCCCTGGCGCGGGCCGGGGCGTTGATTATGATCATGAAAATGTGTCGAGGGTTAGTCTACCACAGCGGTGGGCAGCGGTGCGCCGTGCCACACATCATCGTAGTTGGGACCGATGGTACTGGCGGGAACCCACACGAAGTTGCAGACCCACAGTATCTTGTAGTATTGGCCGCTGGCATCCATGCCAATCACACGCGCGCTCTGACCCGCTGCGATCTCGGTGTACGGCGACACCAACTCGCCGGGCATCCAGTAGAGCGGCGCATTGGATACAAATGCACCCCCTACGGCAGTCGAGGGGATCGTGAGCAACACGTCGCAGCCGGGGACCGGTTCCGGTGCGGGAGCGCCTGGGTCCGACGTAACCAGGTTGTCAATGCCGGTGCAGTAGGGGGTCAAGCCCAGCACAAGCTGGTCGAATTCCACATTGACGGCTGCCGAGCCTTCATAATCCCCGATGATGATTGCGCCGGGGAACGTCTGGCCGAAGACCTGGGTCCCTTGTAAAAACGCCGCGACATAGAGATCAGAGCCGTTCGTGATCCAATCAAAGGTAGCGTCCCCTTGAGTAGTATCGAACGTGAGCGTCAATGGGGCGGGGCCACAGGTATCGTTGACCAGCGACATACCACTCATCACGGTGGAACTTGCTGAAGTATCCTCAAGCTCATAATAACCACCACCAGCGAAGGTCACGCCTGGGGTGGTCAGGTTCTCTGCCAGTGTGCCGGGCGCGTACCCATCAAAATTCTCGCTCACAGCAGCATAGACCGGTGTGAGCAACACCGCCAGTGCCAATACCAGCGCCCCTACTAATGTCACCAATTTGGAGAGTTTAAACATCGTAGCCTCCGTAATATATTGCGACACTGCGAGTTCGCAGCGTCTGCCCACATCTTACACTGGCCTTCCAAACGGCGAAAGCAGGGTACACCAGCCGCCGGTTAGAAGAACTCGTCCACCTGCAAGAAGAAGCGCATTTTCGCGGGGTCCGGCACGATCCCGTAAGCCTCGAAAAACACGTCCACCCACTCCGCACCCCAGTTGTAGGTGATGCTGCGCGCCGCCAGCGCCAGATCGAAAGTGCGATCCGCGACTCCGGCGTTGCCCCAGTCGATGATTCCGCCCAGCGTGAGGGTATCCGGGTCGATCAGGATGTTGGGCATACAGTAATCGCCATGCACCAATACGAGGTCTTCGTTGCGGGGGAGAGTGGCGTGCAGTTCCGCGAGCATGTCCTCGGCGCTATGATCTTGCCAGGGCGTGTCGAACTTGTCTTCATCGACCAGGCCCCGGTGCAGGTTGCGCGCCGCCGTCTCGACCAGCACCGCCGCGCGTTGGTCGAACGGGCAGTCGTCAATCGGAAGCGCGTGAATCTGCCGCAGCGCCGCCGCGAGCAGCCGGATCGTCGCATACGGGCGATGCGTCTCAAACTGCGCGTCGAACGACACGCTGCCGGGCAGCGCCGTGATCAGCAAAAACTGGTCCGGTTGATCCGGCGGGGCGTCGATCTCGCCAAAATAGCGCACCTGCGGTACGGGCAGTTTGCCGTGCAGCCACCGCAAACGGTTGTGTTCCAACCGCAAATCCAGCTCGTCGCGCGGGGCCATCTTCAGAAACAGATCGTCGCCGACCTGAAACACGCGCGTGACTGTGCAGCCGATGGTGTTTTCGCGCCAGGTGCGGCCCTGGAGCAGCGTTTGTAGCGCCGGAGGCAGTGTGGCCTGTAGCGGTTTGAGGTCGTCGGTCATGAGGGTGTCCTTTGCCGGAAATGTGCTAGTACTACAGCCGCACCTGTGATGGTAGAATAAAAGCTCACGTCAAAAAGCTGTGGTAGCTCCACAGAATAGCGTGGTCGCCAGTTTACCCCTCCCCCAACGCGAACTTGTTCGCGCC
>CBEVZO010000503.1:0-3733 GCA_965554365.1 uncultured Anaerolineae bacterium | reverse complement strand
TGCCCTCCGCCACACCAATACCCTCAATCACGCCTAGACTGGTCGTGCCTACCTGGACATCAATCCCCAGGGCCACCACGACTCCCGACATCCCCCCCACGTTATTCCCACCGCCACCAGCGACACTCGGCGGCAGGATAATAATGCAATCGGGGCGCGTGACGGGCAACCGCGCGAATCAACCCATTGTGCTGATCCAGCCCGATGGGGCCATCCAACTCGCGCTGGCCGACGGAACGCGCGGGCACACCCCCGCACTTTCGCGTGATGGTACAGAGTACGTTTTCATCGAATATGTGTCCGGCACAGGCGAAGAACTACTGCGCATCAACAATATTCAGGGATCAAACCCACGCCTAGCCAGCGATTACTGGGGCTACGCGTTAACACTCTCGGATATAGATACGCCGGTCTGGTCGCCAGATGGCTTCTGGCTGGCATTCACGGCGCGCGGCGCGGGGGCATTAAAACCCAACCTCTATCGCGTGTCGCTGTTGAATCCCCTGGGTGATACCAGTGCATTGGAACAACTAACCTACGACGACACCATCGAGAGCTGGCCCACCTATTCGCCCGATGGCACACGCATCGCGTATGTCGCTGATCTGCAAGAGATCGAAGTCTTTGAAAAACCTACCGATCTGCGTGTGATCGATCTCAACACTGGGCTGATCACAGACCTGACCACTAACGGGGCGGAACTGGTCGAGTCTGCACCAGATTGGTCGCCCAGCGGCGCGCAGATTGTGTTCCAGGGCATCGAACGCGACGGTACAGACTACGACATCTACATAATGCCCGCGTCAGGCCAGGGTGAACCAGAAAAAATCATCGATGCGGCGGCTGATGACATCCAGCCCCGGTATTCGCCCGATGGCACGCACATCGTGTTCACGTCCAATCGCACCGGAAGCTGGGAAGTCTTCGTATACGATCTGGGAACAGAAACCATGTACCAGATCACCAGCAATCGTTACGACGACATCGCCAACGATTGGAGCAACTAGCGCACAATCAGTTACGATCACGGTGGCATCAAGCACATACTCAGAGCCGGGCGCAAATCCGGCTCTGATAGATCAAGGGTCACAGACAACAGGGAGTAACCCCGGTTCTGTCGACGTTACCAAAACATGCTAGAATACAAACGACACACGCGCTGTCGTTTGATACGCAGCTTGAGAGAGCGGGAAAGCGGGTATGGCCTCTTCTGATTTGCTGAATGCACCCAAAGAATTCTTGCGTCTGTTCAAACAGGGCAAGGACGCCGCACGCGCGGGTGACAAAACCACAGCCCACGACCTTTTTCGCCAGGCGATTGAGGTTGATCCCTATCATGAGCAGGTCTGGTTGTGGTTGGCAAGCGTGGTCGAAACGGACGACGATCGTCGCGTATGTTTTGAGAACGTGTTGGAGCTAAACCCCAACAATCCCACCGCGCGCCGCCAATTACAAAAGATGGACCCGCACACGGTGCAGCACGCTACAGCACGCATTTCACACCGCCCCAAGCAAAAACCCCGGCGGAAGCGTCGGCTCCGCAGGGGCTTGTTGCTGTTGCTCATTGTCGCATGTATTGTGTTAGCGGCGCTGGCCTGGGGCGTGATCTAAGTCATCATTGCCGCGCACGCTCCACCATCGATCAAATATTGGCGAAACGATAGCCCACACCGCGCGAGGTTAAGATATACAGGGGGTGCTGCGGATCCTGTTCAATCTTCTGCCGCAGATAATGAATGTAGAGCTTCAGGCTGTCAATCGCATCCCCGTATTCCGGTCCCCACGCCTCTTTCACAAGCTCGTTGCGCGTAATCACACGGCCTGCGTTGCGCGCTAACACACCTAATAGATTGAACTCCTTAGGTGTCAGATGTACCGGATTTTCGCGCACACGTACCTCACGGCTAATGAAGTTAATCCGGAATTTACCGCCATCAAACACCAATTCTTCCGCGACTGAGGGCTTCGGCGCGCGGCGTAAATGCGCCCGAATGCGCGCGACCAGTTCGTTATTATCATAAGGCTTGACGATATAATCGTCGGCCCCCATCTCCAGCCCCTTGACCACATCGCGCACATCATCTTTTGCTGTCAGGAAAATAATCGGCACGTCAGACAACTCGCGCAACCGGCGACAGACTTCCCACCCATCCATATCGGGCATCATAATGTCGAGCAGAATTAAGTCGGGATGTGTGCGATAGGCCAGGCGCAAACCGTCTTCAGCACGGTAGGCTTTGACCACCTCATACTCGCGGCGTTCAAGCAACATGGTAATCAGTTGAACAGTCAGTTCTTCGTCGTCAATTACCAGAATCTTCTCAGCCATGTCAATTAATCCTCAGCCAACCCGCAAACCTAGCAAACGCGGCGCGATAAAGCTATCAACACTAAAAGCACTCTACCACGCATAGTTGTTCGATGCAAGTTAGCACAAACCCAAAAACAACATCTTACCACACCAAGCACTGCCAGGGGAAAAACCCAGCCGGCGCATCTCACGCATAACACGGCGCATTACGCCTTATCCACGCTATCACACACAGCGCGTAACCGCTGCTCAAACTCGCTGAGAATGATCGCCGTAGCACCCCACACTTTATGACCCTCGATTTCGTAAAACGGCACATGCATCGTGTGCCCGCCAAACGACCGATCCTCAGCCATTTTGTGGTCCTCATCTAACAACCACGCCACCGGGCACTCGATCACTTCTACGACCTCTGCTGCTGATAAACGCCACGTAGGACGCACAGCACTATAGCCGACCACCGACCGCACTCGGAAATCGCTGGGGGGAATATACAGGCAGGTCAATTCGCCCAAAACCTGGATCGGGACACTCACGCCGACTTCTTCGTTAGCTTCGCGCAGCGCCGTTTGGGCAGGCGTTTCACCCCCCTCGCGTGATCCACCGGGCAAGCTGATCTGACCGCTGTGCTTGTCATGCGGATTCTGTGCGCGGTGGGTCAGGACAAACGTTAGCCCGTTCGTGGCGGGATAAAGCAGCAATAGTACGCTCGCTTTGCGTGCTTTGCCAGATTGATCCTCGTGGCGACGCAGGCGACGAGGATTAGGAGCCATACCGCGCTGGGCCGCCAGAACGTCGAAATTGTCTAGCGCCAGCGCCGCGCGTACTTGTTCAAGTGTAATACGATTCATGCCACCCCATACCATGCCCGGCGCTTGCGCAGCGAAATTCCAGCATCGGTGTCGTCGCGCTGTGCCGTCCGTACTCGTCCACGCGGATCAATGTGAATCTGCCCCGCTTGTTGCAAGCGCGCGAACTCCTCCGGCGTGATATCCGGAGCCGGTTCACCGCCGAGGCGTTCTAAACGCGGACTCAGATCATCTGTGTTTCTATTATCGGGCGCAACCTCATCCACCGGCGCGTCCGTTTCATCATTATCCGCTACCGGCGGCACAACGGGTTCTTCATCCGCCGGGGGTAGATTGTTGTTTACGTCTGCCATCACCACTCCCTCATCACTGTGCGTTATCTTCCTCAAGTGTCACATTACCCAGGCTCGCCAACTGATCGAGCGAGACTTCAGTGGCTTCTTCAGCGCTGCGGTGCTGATCCGAACACACCAGGCACTCCGGGTTGCGTGGCACACTCACCCACTCTGCCATATACGGCTGCGCGGTTTTGCCTTCAAAGATTTCCATGTGTGTATTCGCCAGAATCACCGTGTTAGCAGGAAACGGGCGATGCGCCTCCGTATCCAACAGC
>CBEVZO010000502.1:0-3744 GCA_965554365.1 uncultured Anaerolineae bacterium | reverse complement strand
ACGGAAGATGTCCGTTGCCGCCGTGATGCGCGCCCAATCTTGTGCCGCCGCGCTCTCATACGCGGCGAGATCGGTGGTTTTCGCGTGGACCGTCACGGAGAGCAAACGCCCCTCGGCGTGTAGCACGTCCGCCAGCGCCTCGACAAATTCCGAGAACGGATCGCGCGTGTTCAATGGGAACCCTTCATAGTCAATGTCGATCCCCGCATAATCCATGCGCAACACCAGATCGACGATAGTGGCAACATGTACCGCACGTGTGTCCGGCTCCAGAATCGCGATCGGTGAGGCGTTCGCAATCGTCGGCAGCACCAACAGTCCGGCGTCATCCCACACAGCGAGCTTCTCCGCGTCTTCCGCGCCCGTATACACCAGTAACGAACCATCCGGCGCAGCGCCGTACCAGAACGGATTCACCTCATCGATGGAATCTGTATGAGCCAACAGGGAGTTGTAGCCGCCGGGATGATCCGACGAGGGATACCACACCGATACGCACCACGCAACGGGAGTATCATCATTTTGGGCTACTACTTGCAGTGGCAGCACAATAGATACCAGCACAAACAGAGCAAACGCGAAACGCATCATGCGCATCATGCACCTCAATCATAATTAGCACAGGGGCGCAGCACGTCACGGCCTAAAGTCTATGATCCAGGGGCCAGCGAACGTAAAGCCCCAGAAAGTACGGTCGAGTCACAAAAGCGGGCGATACGGTGTGTCGTGTGTGTGCGGGTACAGAGTCTCCTCTATATGCCAACCAACGTGGGATGCAACGTGTTTTTCCCCTCAATTAGATAGTTAGTAAGGATTGCTTACTAAGCCTATGCGCAGTAATGACTTTTGGTGGCCTGTCAACTTTTTGCGTGTGTGACACCGAATACGCAAAAAGCGCGCACCAAGAATTGCAGTACGCGCCTTGTATTATGTTATGTGGTCACGCTGTGGTGATCTGTGCGGCGTGTAGCCTATTGGCGCTGCGCCAGCACTTCAGCTTCGTAAGTCTTGACCGGCTGCATGAACTGCATCCCGACTGGCACACCTTGCTGCAAGCAGTGGTAATCCCACACGGCTCCAAACGGCAGCCCCTTCAACGCCTCTTGCAGTGCCAACCGCGTCGTGTAGTCGCCCGCAATCTCGATGTCCCGCATCTGGTCGATTGGCTCTAGCAGCGCCAACAACAGCGCGCGGAGTGCGTTACGCGTTCCGATGACCCAGGCGGCGACACGGTTGATGCTCGCATCAAAGAAGTCCAGCCCGATGTGCGTGCGGGCCAGCAGTCCCCCACGCACGAGTTCCTGCATAATTGCTTGCAGTTCGTCGCCCAGCGTGACGACGTGATCGCTGTCCCAACGCACGCCCCGGCTCACATGCAGCAGTAATTCCTCCACGTAGAGCATCACCGACGAGAGCTTGTCGGCGATGGTTTCGGTGGGATGGAAATGCCCACTGTCCAGACACAACAACGTGCCGTTCTGGATCGCGTAGCCCAGGTAAAACTCGTGCGATCCCACGACATAGCTTTCCGATCCCAACCCGAATAGTTTGCACTCCACCGCATCGAGATTGTATGCGCGTGGGATATCGACCGCGAGGATCGCGTCCAGCGACGCCTTGAGCAGTTCGCGCGGCTTGCGACGATCTACCGGCGTGTCCTTGAACCCATCAGGAATCCAGATGTTAGTGACGCACGGCGTACCGAGTTTCTTGCCAAAGTGCGCGCCAATGTACCGCGAGGCGATGCAGTGTTCGCTCCAGAACTGACGCACGCCCTCGTCATAGCTGGCAAGCGTAAATCCATCGTCAGCGAGGGGATGCGAGAAGCAGGTCGGGTTGAAGTCCACGCCGTGATTATTGGCGCGCGCCCAATCGACCCAGTCCGCGAAATGCTCCGGTTGCAGTTCGTTGCGCGGAACCACCTTGCCGCTTGTCTCTGCATAGCTTGCGTGCAGATTCAGGCGATGCGTGCCTGGAATCAAGCTGTACGCCAGGTTGAGATCGCTGCGTAGTTCATCGGCGGTGCGCGCTTTGCCGGGATAGTTGCCTGTGGCCGCGATCCCGCCACCCAATGCGCGATCCGGCGCTTCAAAGCCGCCTACATCATCGCCCTGCCAGCAGTGCAAACTGATCGCAATCTCGGTCAACCGCTTGAGCACCGCGTTGGTATCCACGCCCAGCGCGGCGTAGCGTTCCTGCGCCATCTGATAGGCCGCTTCGATTTGCTGTGTGGTGGGTGCTGGTGCAATCATCAAAGTCTCCTCATCTCTGCATAAACACTTAACGTGTATTTGCTTCGCACAAACGACATCAGGTGAGGACTACGCGCGTGTGCCGGCATCCTCACCTGATTGAATTATTGTGATAGTCAACGTCCTGTTGCGATCCGCTCAGCCGCCCATGATCGGCGGAATGAGAAAGACCTGCTGCGCCTGTTCCAGTGGCGTGTCAAACCCCTGCAAAAAGTCAATGTGCCGCCCATCCACCAGCAGTTGAATGCCCGGTTTGAGCATATCATCAGATGCCAGAATGAACGCCGCCAACGCCGGATAGCGCACCGTAAGCACCTGGAGCAGGTCGCGCACAGTGGCGCCCGGCATCAGATCGACCTCAATCACTTTCGCGTTGGCGAGCTGGCGCAGCGTTGCGGACAGTTTGACGGTTTTGGTGATGGTGTCCATGATGCGGTGTCCCGTCAAGTGTCTAGCTTTACCAGTTAGTGTATGAGTCGCTCATGCGGCGGTATTCGATCATTTCCTCGCCGAGTTCGCGCGCATACATGATGATTTCGCTCGCTTCTTCGAGCGCGTCGGTCCACTGGAACGCCTCATCCAGCGTTTGCCCAATCGCGAAGCTGCCATGCCCGCGCAGGAACACGATCTTGTAGGCCATCAGCCCCTCGGCGATAGCGTCTGCCATCTGTTTCGAGCCTGAGGCGAATTCCACCGACACGACCGGGATTTTCTTCAGCAAATACGATCCCTCGTTGTCGATGGGCACAATCTCATCACGCGAGAGTGAGAGCGCAATCGAGCGCCGGGGATGCGCATGCACAACGGACAACGCGGGCGTGGCCTTGTAGATCGCGCGGTGTACAATCAACTCGGTGGAGGCAAGCACCACCCCGCTGTCGTTCTTTTCCAGACCCGTTTCGATGATGTCGTGCGGTTTCAGCCGCCCCAACATCGCGCCGCGCCGCTTGATCAAGATGCGGTCGCCATAGCGCACGCTGATGTTGCCGCCATGCGACGACACCAGATTATGCACATACATATCGCGCCCAATGTCGCGGAACATTTCATAGACCCGTTGGTCAACCGCCATTATTGCACCTCTTCCATCAGATCAGCGAGTCCGAGTTTTTCCAGAATTTTTGGCTGCGGGACCCCATCCTCGTCCCAACCGCGCGTGCGGTAGTATTCGCCCAACATCTCGTTCAGGTGGCTCACCCAACCCTCGCTTGCACCAGTCGCGGGTTCTTCCAACAAACGTGGCGGCAGCGTATCGTCTGCGCGCCCGAAGCCCTCACGCACGTTATACATACGCTCCATGTTCCAGATACGCGCGCCGGTACGGTACAGGTCCCCGGTAGAATATTCGACGCCTGTGAGCGCCGTCAACGCGCGGGCAAAGTATTCGTCCGCAACGGCAATATGCGCAAATTTGCACACGACCAGCGAGTCGATCACGCTATTGCTGTCCTGGTTCACAACCACGTAGCTGGCTTTGCCCTGCACCTGGAAA